>DATHAV010000587.1:0-3131 GCA_035296505.1 Pseudoxanthomonas sp. | reverse complement strand
TCCAGCGGAATCCCGTGCTGGGGCACCAGCCGGGTTTCCATCGCCCCGTGCGCGCCCAGCCACGTCACCGGCACGCCGCGCGCGCGCAGCGCCTCGGCCACCGCCAGCGCGGGAAAGATATGCCCGCCCGTGCCGCCGGCCAGGATCATCACCGGGGCCGTTTCGCCAAGCCGAAGCGGCGTCACCGGCGCCTGTGCGGCGGCTTGGTCGCGTGCGCTCATGCGATCCTCTCGAAGGTGGGCTCGACCCGCGACTTCGGGCGGCTGGTGCCGCGCAGGGGCGCGCTGGCCGCGGGACTTGTCGCCGGTCCTTTCCGGGCGCCCTCGCCCATGTGGCTGGGCAGGTCGCCGCGCAGCAGCGCGACCTGCTTCTCGGCGCGGGTCAGCTCGAAACTCACGCGCAGCAGCAGGCCGACCGCGACGCAGGTCATGAGCACACTGGAGCCGCCGGAGGAAATCAGCGGCAGGGTCAGGCCCTTGGTCGGCAGCAGCCCGAGGTTGACGCCGATGGAGACGAAGCTCTGCATGCTGATCCACAGCGCCACGCCGAATGCCACGTAGCCGGCGAAGTGGCGGCGCATCTCCACGCAGCGCAGGCCGATCCAGAACGCCCGGCCGACCAGCAGCGCGTAGAGTCCGATCACCGCGCAGACGCCGACGAAGCCCAGCTCCTCGCCGATCACGGCCAGGATGAAGTCGGTATGCGCCTCGGGCAGGAAGTTGAGCTTCTGCACCGATGCCCCCAGCCCGACGCCGAACCACTCGCCGCGGCCGATGGCCATCAGCGCGTTGGTCAGCTGGTAGCCGCTGCCGAACGGATCGGCCCACGGGTCGGCGAAGGACGTCAGGCGCCGCATGCGGTAGGGCTCGGCGATCGCCACGACCGCCAGGACCGGCAGTCCGATCAGCACCGGCCCGAACATGCGCGGCATGTTGACCCCGCCCAGCACCAGCATGCCGGCGGTGATCGCCAGCAGCAGCGAGGACGAGCCGAAATCCGGCTGCAGCAGCAGCAGCGCGACCAGCATCACCACCACGCCCAGCGGCTTGAGCATCGCGCTCCAGGTCGCGTTGACCTCGTCGCGGAACCGCACCAGGTAGCTGGCCAGCCATACGATGAAGAGCACCTTGACCACCTCAACCACCTGGAAGTTGGAGACGCCCAGGTTGATCCAGCGGTGCGCGCCCTTGACGCTCACGCCCAGGCCCGGCACGAACACCGCCAGCAGCAGCACGAAACAGCAGAGCAGCAGGAAACGGTTGTAGTGCTCGACCGTCTTGAGCTCGGTCCGCATCGCCCATCCCGCCAATGCGATGCCGCCCGCCAGGAAGCACACGTGGCGCGTCAGGTAATGGGTGGGCGAGTCGCTCATCGCGACCGACGAGGAGGCCACCATCACCACCCCGAGCGCGGCCAGCGCCACGGCGGCGCCCATCAGCCACGGGTCGAAGCGCCCGCCGATGGATTCGAGCCGTGTCGCCTGGCGCGGAAAATCGTTCATCAGCGCACCTTCAACGTGGCCAGCCCGACCAGCACCAGCACCACCGAGATGATCCAGAAGCGCACGATCACGCGCGGCTCCGGCCAGCCCTTGAGCTCGAAGTGGTGGTGGATCGGCGCCATGCGGAACACGCGCCTGCCGGTGAGCTTGAACGAAGCCACCTGGATCATCACCGACAGCGTCTCGATGACGAAGATGCCGCCCATGACCACCAGCACCAGCTCCTGGCGCACGATCACCGCGACGGTTCCGAGCACCGCGCCCAGCGCGAGCGCGCCGATGTCGCCCATGAACACCATGGCCGGATAGGTGTTGAACCACAGGAAGCCCAGACCCGCGCCGGCGATCGCCGCGCAGATGATCACCAGCTCGCCGGCGCCGGGCACGCGCGGGATCTGCAGGTACTCGGCGAATACCGCGTTGCCCGAGGCGTAGGCGAACACCCCCAGCGCGCAGGCCACCAGCACCGTGGGCATGATCGCCAGCCCGTCGAGGCCGTCGGTCAGGTTGACCGCGTTGGAGAAGCCCACGATCCAGAAGTAGGCGATGGCCACGAAGCTCACGCCCACCAGGGGCAGCGCCACGCTCTTGAACATCGGGATGTAGAACGTGGTCGAGGCGGGCACCGACGGATCGGCGGTCGCGAACAGGAACACGCCGGCGGCCAGGCCGAGGACCGACTGCAGCAGGTACTTCCAGCGCGACTTCAGGCCGTTGGGGTCGCGGCGCACGATCTTGATCCAGTCGTCGTACCAGCCGATCGCGCCGAATCCGATCATCACCACCAGCACCAGCCACACGTAGCGGTTGCGCAGGTCCCCCCACAGCAGCACCGACAGCAGCACCGTCATCAGGATCAGCGCCCCGCCCATGGTCGGCGTGCCGGCCTTGGTGAAGTGGGTCTGCGGGCCGTCGGTGCGGATGGGCTGGCCGCCCTTGAACTGGCCGAGGCGCCGGATCACCGCCGGGCCCATCCACAGCGACAGGAACAGCGCGGTCAGCGCCGCCAGGATGCCCCGGAAGGTGAGGTAGCCGAACAGCCCGAACAGGCTCTCCAGCTGCTGCAGCCAGCGTGTCAGCTCAAGCAACATGGGGTGCGCCCTCGCCTGCCGTGGGTTTGGCGGCCGCCAGCAGCCTGGCCACCACGCGGTCCATGGCGCTGCCCCGGGACCCCTTCACCAGAACCCGCACGCGGCCCGCTTCGCCGCCGGCGCGCGCGCGCAGGTCGGCGAGCAGCGCATCGCTCAACGCATCGTGCGATCCGAAGCCGAGCGCCCCCGGGCCGAAGGCGGCGGCGGCGGCCGCGCTGAGCGTGCCCAGGGTGTACAGCCGGGCGATCCGGGCGTCCTTGGCCCTGCGTCCGGCGTCGGCGTGCATCGCTTCGCCGCCGGGGCCGAGTTCGTGCATGTCGCCCAGCACCAGCCAGGCCGCATCGCCGCTGGCGGCGAGCGTGTCGATGGCCGCCGCCAGGGATCCCGGATTGGCGTTGTAGCTGTCGTCGATCAATATCACGCCGTCGGCCAGCTCGTGCGTGACCTGGCGGCCGGCGACCGGACGCGCCGCGGCCAGTCCTTCGGCGATGGTCGCGGCGGCCACGCCGCAGGCGTGGGTGCACGCGGCCGCGGCAAGC
>DATHAV010000586.1:0-2149 GCA_035296505.1 Pseudoxanthomonas sp. | reverse complement strand
AGTTCGCGCACGATCCGCGCGTGGCCATCCGCCACGACAGCTTCGCGCGCATGGCGCGGTGGGAGCCGGCGGTCGCCGGGGTCGACGGGGTCCTGCTCGACCTCGGCGTGTCTTCGCCGCAGCTGGACGTGGCCGAGCGCGGCTTCAGCTTTGGCAAGGACGGCCCGCTGGACATGCGCATGGACCCGGGAAGAGGCGAAAGCGCGGCGCAGTGGCTGGCGCGCGCCGACGAGGCCGAGATCGCCGGCGTGCTGTGGAACTACGGCGAGGAGCGCATGAGCCGGCGCATCGCGCGGGCCATCGTGGCGCGGCGCGACGAGCGGCCGTTCGTCCGCACCGCCGACCTGGCCGACCTGCTGGCATCGGTGGTGGGGCGCAAGCAGGCGGCCGGGCGCAAGGAAGTGCACCCGGCGACCCGCAGCTTCCAGGCCATCCGCATCCACATCAATCGCGAACTGGGCGATCTGGAGGACGGCCTCCAGGCCGCGGTGGCGTGCATGCGTCCGGCCGCCCGCCTGGCGGTGATCAGCTTCCATTCGCTGGAAGACCGCATCGTCAAACGCTTCTTCAATGCGCACGCCAAGGCGCCTCCGGCCAACCGTCGGCTGCCGGCGGTGGAGGGCTTCGTGGCGGCACTGCGCCCGATCGGTTCGGCGCAGCGCGCCGACGAGGCCGAAACCGCCGCCAATCCGCGTGCCCGCAGCGCGGTGCTGCGCGTGGCCGAAAGACTGGGAGCGGCGGCATGACCCGCACCCTGCTGTTGATCATGATCGTGGGCTGCGTCGGCACCGCCATCGGCATCGTGCACGCGCGCCACCAGCATCGGCTTCTTTTCGTGGAGCTCTCGCGCCTGGAGCGCGTGCGCGACGAACTCAACGTCGAGTTCGGCCGCCTGCAGCTGGAGCAGGCGACCGTGGCCGAGAGCACCCGCATCGACGCCATCGCCCGCATCCGCCTGGGCATGAAGTCGCCGGAAGCCGACGACGTCATCGTGGTGCGGCCATGAAGGGCGCGATCAAGAACGCACCGCTGCGCAGCCGCAACCGCGCGCGCTTCAACCTGCGCGGCCGGGTGATGCTGGTGGTGTGGGCGCTGGGCCTGTGCTCGGTCAGCCTGGTCGGGCGCGCGGCCTATGTGCAGCTGGTCAACAGCGATTTCTACCAGCGCCAGGGCAACGAGCGCTTCATCCGCGAGCTGGAGATCCCGACCTCGCGCGGCATGATCACCGACCGCAACGGCGAGCCGGTGGCGGTGTCCTCGCCGGTGGAGTCGATCTGGTGCGACCCCGAGGAATTGATGAGTGATCCTTCGCAGCTGCGGCGGCTGGCCGAGGCGCTGGGCGAGCCCGAGGACGAGCTGACCCGCCGCGTGAGCCAGCGCGCCGAGCGCGAGTTCTACTACCTCAAGCGCCGCATCAACCCGGACGAGGCCAGGAGGATCCTGGCCTACAAGGTGCCGGGCGTGTATTCCAAGCGCGAGTTCCGGCGCTTCTACCCGCAGGGCGAAGCCATGGCCCATATTCTGGGCTTCACCAACATCGACGATCGCGGCCAGGAAGGGCTGGAGCTGGCGTTCGACGAATGGCTCAGCGGCACCCCGGGCTCCAAGCGCGTGATCCGCGACAACCAGGGCCGCATCGTCGAAAACGTGGACCTGGTCAGGCAGGCCCAGCCGGGCAAGCCGCTGACCCTGAGCATCGACCGTCGCATCCAGTACCTGGCCTACCGCGAGCTCAAGGAGCGCCTGCAGCTGACCGGCGCCAGCAGCGGTTCGGCGGTGGTGCTGGACGTCGCCACCGGCGAAGTGCTGGCGATGGTCAACCTGCCCAGCTACAACCCCAACGCACCGTCGACCGGCAAGCTCGACACCCACCGCAACCGCGCCGTGATCGACCTGATCGAACCGGGTTCGACCATGAAGCCGCTGACCGCCGCCGTCGCGCTGGAGGCCGGCGCGGTCACGCCCGACACCCTGATCGACACCCGGCCGGGCTGGATGCCCAACGGCCGCTACCGGACCACCGACACGCACAACAACGGCATCCTGTCGGTCACCGGGGTGATCACCAAGAGCTCCAACGTGGGCGCCGCCAAGCTGGTGGCGATGGTGTCCAACCAGCAGTTCTACGAGTTCCTGCGCCGCTTCGGCT
>DATHAV010000585.1:0-3473 GCA_035296505.1 Pseudoxanthomonas sp. | reverse complement strand
CCCAGCGGAGCGAAGAAGCCGGCCATGGCGTGGCCGAGCTGTCCGCCGAAGCTGTAGTTGATCGCCGGGTCGGTCGCGCCGGCCGGCGCCCCCGGAAACGAGAGCAGGAACCACAGCAGCACGGTCAGCGCCAGGATGATGCCGCCGACCCGCCGCAGGAAGATCAGCACCCGTTCCCACAGGCCGATCAGCAGGTCCCGCGGGTGCGGGATGCGGTAGGACGGCAGTTCGAACAGCAGCGGATGTTCGCTCTTGTCGCGACGCCACTTCTTCATGATCGAGGACACCAGCAGCGCGCTGGCGATCCCGGCGATGTACAGCCCGAACAGCACCAGGCCCTGCTGGTTGAAGACGCCCCAGACCTGCCGCTGCGGGATGAACGCCCCGATCAGCAGTGCGTACACCGGCAGCCGCGCCGAACACGTCATCAGCGGCGCCACCAGTATCGTGGCCAGGCGGTCGCGGGGGTCCTGGATGGTGCGCGTGGCCATGATCCCGGGAATGGCGCAGGCGAAGCTGGACAGCAGCGGGATGAACGAGCGCCCGGACAATCCCGCCGCGGCCATCATCCGGTCCAGCAGGAACGCCGCGCGCGGCAGGTAACCCGACTCCTCCAGCGCCAGGATGAAGGCGAACAGGATCACGATCTGCGGCAGGAAGATCACCACGCTGCCCAGGCCGGTGATGATGCCGTCGACCAGCAGGCTGTTGAGCGGCCCCTCGGGCAGCACGCCGCCCACCCAGCCGCCCAGCGCGCCGGCGCCGGCATCGATCACGTCCATCACCGGCGCGGCCCAAGCGTAGACCGCCTGGAAGATCAGGAACATCACCACCGCCAGCGCCATCAGTCCGAACACCGGATGCAGCAGCCATCGGTCCAGCGCATCGTCGATGCGCGCGGTACGCGAGGGCATGCTCACGGCGGCCGACAGCAGGCGCCGGGTCTCGTCGTGCAACGCCTGATCCGGATCGGCGAGAGACCCGGGATGCCGCGACAGACTGGCGCGCGGAGGATGGGGATCGGCGACCAGGCGCTCGATCCGCTCGACCAGGGCGCGCGCGCCGTGGCGCTTGACCGCCACGGTCTCCACCACCGGCACGCCCAGCTCGCGCTGCAGCGCGTCCAGGTCGATGGCGATGCCGCGGCGTTGGGCGACGTCGGCCATGTTCACCGCCACCACCATCGGCCGGCCCAGCTCGCGCACCTCCAGCGCGAACCGCAGGTGCAGGCGCAGGTTGGTGGCGTCGACCACGCAGACCAGCACGTCCGGGGCCGGCTCGCCGGGCAGAAAGCCGCGGCACAGGTCGCGGGTGATGGCCTCGTCCAGGCTGGCCGCATGCAGGCTGTAGGCGCCGGGCAGGTCAAGCACCGCGTAGTGGCGGCCCGAGTCGCTGGTGAAGCGGCCTTCCTTGCGCTCCACCGTCACGCCCGCGTAGTTGGCGACCTTCTGGCGGCTGCCGGTGAGCTGGTTGAACAGCGCCGTCTTGCCGCAGTTCGGGTTGCCGACCAAAGCCAGGCGCAGCGGCGAGGCGGTAGCGCTCATTGAATGTTACTCCCGCGGCGCAAGGTGATGCGGGCGGCCTCGCTGCGACGCAGAGCGAAGCGGGTGAAACCCACCTGCACCAGCAGCGGCTCGCCGCCCATCGGGCCACAGGCCACGATTTCCACCTGCTCGCCGACGACGAAGCCGAGTTCGCGCAAGCGTCGGGCGATGCCGTCGTTCGCGCTCAGGTCCCGCACGCCATCGACGATCGCGGGCGTGCGACGGGGCAGCTCGGTCAAGGTCACGAAAGGGTCTCAAACAAGAACTGTTCTCATTCTACCACTGCCTACCACTGCAGCGCCGCGCGCCGCCGATCGGCCACGGGCTATCATTCGGGGCCATTCACAAGGTGGATCCGATGCCGTCGACGCTTGAAGCCATCACCGAACAGGGCGTCGTGCGCCTGCGCCTGAACCGTCCGGCGCTGCACAACGCGTTCGACGCGGAGCTCATCGCCGAACTGACCCTGGCGCTGTCGACGGCGGGCGCCGACCCCGCCGTGCGCGCGGTGGTCATCGAAGGCGCCGGCGCGTCGTTCTCGGCGGGCGCCGACCTCAACTGGATGCGCGGCATGGCCGCGGCCGGAGAAGCGGCGAATCGCGAGGACGCACTGGGCCTGGCGCGGCTGATGCGCACGCTCGATACGCTGCCCAAGCCCACCCTCGCCCGCGTCCACGGCGCGGCGTTCGGCGGCGGCGTCGGCCTGATCGCCTGCTGCGACATCGCCATCGGCGTGCCCGAGGCCAGGTTCGGATTGACCGAGAGCAGGTTGGGGCTGCTGCCGGCGGTGATCTCGCCGTACGTCATCGCCGCCATCGGGCCACGCCAGGCGCGGCGCTGGTTCGCCACGGCGGAAACTTTCGGCGCGGCGACCGCGTTGCGGATGGGGCTGCTGCACCAGGTGGTGCCGGCGCCGGAGCTGGAGGCTGCGCTGAAGCGGCAGCTCGATCTGCTGCTCAAGACCGGCCCGCTGGCCGCGGCTGGCGCGAAGTCGCTGGTGTCGCGGATGGCGCGCGAACAGGATCCGCAGCGCCAGGACCGGGCCAATGCCGAACTGATCGCCTCCTTGCGGGTGTCGCCGGAAGGCCAGGAGGGGCTGTCCGCGTTCCTGGACAAGCGCCCTCCGGGATGGACGGGAGAAAACAGTTGAAACCTACCGCAATGCCCTTCCCTGAAAGGACGAGGGCCGAAACAGGACGCCTGATGTTCTCCAAGATCCTCATCGCCAACCGCGGCGAAATCGCATGCCGGGTCATCCGCACCTGCCGCCGGCTCGGCATCCGCACGGTGGCGGTCTATTCGGACGCCGACGCCGATGCGCAGCACGTGCGCCAGGCCGACGAGGCGTATCCGATCGGCGGCCCGCGTCCGGCCGATAGCTATCTACGTGGCGATGCGATTCTTCAGGTGGCGCGGGACAGCGGCGCGCAGGCGATCCACCCCGGGTACGGTTTCCTGTCCGAAAACGCCGACTTCGCCGATGCGGTCGCGGCGGCGGGGCTGGTCTTCATCGGCCCGTCCGGCGCCTCCATGCGCAAGATGGGCAGCAAGGCGGGCGCCAAGGACCTGATGGCCGCGGCCGGCGTGCCCGTGGTGCCCGGCTACACCGGCCAAGACCAGTCGCCCGACACGCTGTCTCGCGAAGCCGCGCGGATCGGCTTCCCGCTGATGATCAAGGCCGCGCACGGCGGCGGCGGCAAGGGCATGCGCATCGTGCACGCGATGGAGGAGTTCGTCCCGCAGCTGGAGAGCTGCCGGCGCGAGGCCAGCAACGCGTTCGGCCGCGACCGCGTGCTGCTGGAGCGCTACGTGCGGTCGCCGCGGCACATCGAGATCCAGGTGTTCGGCGACGCCGCCGGCAACGTCATCCACCTCAACGAGCGCGAGTGCTCGGCGCAGCGCCGCTACCAGAAGGTGCTGGAGGAATCG
>DATHAV010000584.1:0-3785 GCA_035296505.1 Pseudoxanthomonas sp. | reverse complement strand
GCCGATCGACCTGCCGCCGTCGCGCTGCACGATCACGTGGTGGCCGTTGGACGCCAGCTCGCGCGCGCCGGCCGGGGTGAGGCCGATGCGGTATTCGTGGTTCTTGATTTCCTTGGGGACGCCGATCAGCATGTTTCTGCCCTCCCGGGCCTGTGCGTGTGACGGGACTGAGTGCGGGATGGAGCCGATCAGCGCCAGACCACGTCGATTCCTTCCGACTCGCCGATCGCCGCTTCCAGTGCGCTGGTGACGCGCTCGGAGGTGCCGGCCCTCCTCAGCAGGTCCACCGTGCCGAGGTCGATGAAATAGTCGGTGTCCTTGGAGCTTTCCTCCTCCATCACTTCGGCCATGCGCGCCAGGTCGGCGTCGCTCAGGTCGGCGAGAAAGGTGTCGCTGTCTTTCAGGAAGAGGGCGGGCATGGGCTTTCCTGCGGAGGAGTGGCGTAAGGGGAGCCGTGCCTCGGTAGCGGGGCACGCCGAGCGCGCATTGTAGCGGGGCGCACGTCAGGCGGTGGCGCGCAGGGTGTCGGCAAGGGTGCCGAAGATGCGGTCGATGTGCGCCTTCTCCAGGATCAGCGGCGGCGACAGCGCCATGACGTCGCCGGTCACGCGCGTCAGCAGGTCGTCGCGGTGGAAGGCGTGGGTGAAGGCGTCGTAGGCGCGGGTGCCGGGTGCGTCCGGGCGCGGCGCGAACTCGATCGCCCCGATCAGCCCGTAGTTGCGGATGTCGATGACGTTGGGCAGGCCGCGCAGCGAATGGATGCCCTCTTGCCAGTAGTCGCCCAGCTCGATCGCCCTGTCGAACAGGTTTTCTTCCGCGTAGGTGTCCAGGGTGGCGATGGCCGCGGCGCAGGCCAGCGGGTGGCCGGAGTAGGTGTAGCCGTGGAACAGGTCGATGGCGTGCTCCGGTCCCTGGGTGAAGGCGTCATGGATGTCGTCGGACACCAGCACCGCGCCCATCGGCACGCAGCCGTTGGTGAGGCCCTTGGCGGCGGTGATCATGTCCGGCATTACCCCGAAGCGCTGCGCGCCGAAGGCGTTGCCGATGCGGCCGAAGCCGGTGATGACTTCGTCGAAGATCAGCACGATGCCGTGCCTGGTGCACAGCTCGCGAATGCGCTGCAGATAGCCTTCCGGCGGCAGCACCACGCCGGCCGAGCCGGAGATCGGTTCCACGATCACGGCCGCTATGGTCGAGGCGTCGTGCAGGCCGATCAGGCGCTCCAGGTCCTCGGCCAGCTCCAGGCCGTGTTGCGGCAAGCCTTTGGAGAACGCGTTGCGGCCGATGTCCAGGGTGTGGCGCAGGTGGTCCACGCCGGGCAGGCCGGTGCCGAACCACTTGCGGTTGTTGGGCAGGCCGCCGACCGAGATGCCGCCGAAGCCGACCCCGTGGTAGCCCTTCTCGCGCCCGATGAGGCGCGTGCGCTGGCCCTCGCCGCGCGCGCGGTGGTAGGCGATGGCCATCTTCAGCGCGCTGTCCACCGCCTCGGAGCCGGAGTTGGCGTAGAACACATGATCGAGGTTGCCCGGCGCCAGTTCGGCCAAGCGCTCGGCCAGCACGAACGGCAACGGCGAGCTCATCGAGAAGTTGGGCGCGAAGTCCAGGGTCTCGATCTGCTTCTTCACCGCTTCCACTATCCGCGGGCGCGAATGCCCGGCGTTGCAGCACCACAGCCCGGCGGTGGCGTCGAGGATCTCGCGGCCGTCGACGCTGCGGTAGTGCATGCCCGAGGCGCTGGCCAGCAGGCGCGGCGCGGCCTTGAACTGGCGGTTGGCGGTGAACGGCATCCAGAACGCGTCCATCGAGGCCGGCATGGCCGTGGCCTGCCGCGCGTAGTGGTCGGCCAGGGCGCCGCGGTCGGCGATGGAATCTGCGCTCATCGAAAGGCTCCAGGGCGGCGGCGAGAATGCGGGCGGACAGCGTAACCCCTTCGGTAGGGCCGCGTTATCGCTGAGGGCGCGGCTTCGCCTGGCGATATTGCCTGTCGTCGCCCTGCTTCTGGCTGTTGGGATCGATGTTGACGCAGATGCGGTCACCGCACAGGACCGCATCGGAAGCGTAGAAGGCCCGCACCACGGGCATGGCGTTCCCGTAGCGCTGCAGCTCGTCCTTGGCGGCCGCCAGTTCACGCCGGTAGTAGCCCAGCACCGCCCAGCCGACCAGCAACACCAGCAGCAGGGTCGCACCGGCAATGCCGAACCACAGCCACACGGTCCGGCTGGCCTCCCGCAGATGCGCCGAGGTCGCCGACACGGCGCGGTCGTACTCCGCCGCGACCGGCGTGACCGGCGTGACCGCCTCCTTGGCCTCCTTGGCGATCCGGGTGCCGGCCATGTCGACGATGCCGCGATGTCCCGGCGGAACTGGTTCACCTCCTGCCGGAGCGACTGCACCTGCTGGTTGAAGGATGCGCCCATGCGCGCCTCGCGCTGGGCCAGCTCCGAGCGCAGCATCAGCAAGGCCTTGACGGCCTCCGGCGGCAGGGCGGGGCTTGGCTCCTGATTGCCGCTATCCATGGGGCTGCTCCTGTGCTCCTGTCACGCGCATGGGATCACATCCGCATGACCGGCCCGCGTGGGGCCGTCTGCCGTTCCTGCAGCTGCTGCTGTTCCAGGGCCTGCTGCTGTTCCAGGGCCTGCTGCTTGGCCAGCAATTGATCGCCCAGCCGCGCCAACTGCTGGCCCTCCGGCGACTGCGCGAACTCCAGTGCGATGCGGTCGACCAGGTCGCTGTCGCCGGCCATGACCGCGGCGAAGTAGCGGTTCGCCACCGGGTCGTTAAACGGCCCCGGCGCCTGCGCCGCCAGCTCCGGTTGCGGTGCCTGGCGATCCGGACCCGGCGCCTGGTGCTGCTGGGCCAAGCGCGGTCCTGCTGCAGGGCGCTGTCCAGCCGGGTGGCGAACTGTTGCCAGCCCTGCGTCTCCTCGCCGCCGAAGTCGGCGGACAGGCGCGGAATATCCGGCAGGGACGGGTTGAGCAGACGCTCCAACCGCTGTTTGGCCTCGTCCAGCAACTCTCGGCGTTGCTGCTCCAGCAGGCGCTGCATGTCCTCGGGGATCTGCCGCAGGCCCTGCTCGGCCTGCTCCAGCACGTGCTCGGCCACCATTACCCCCGCCCGCCCCATCACCTCGGCCTTCATGGAGGGGGGCATGCCGGCGTTCCAGCTGGTCTGCAGCAGTTCGGGCGCATCGGCGAGGCGAATCTCGCCGGCAATCGCCATGTCCTTGATGGTTTTGGCCGAGGTTTGCAGCAGCAGTTCGCGCTGGCCCAGGCGGTCGATTTCCTCGCCAATCGTATGCAAGCTGCCGTCGGGATCGCGCGGGAACCGCTCGCCGGGCCTCGTCTCAAGGCCGAGCTGTTCGGGCTTTTCCGGACGGAACGGCATGTCGTAGTAGTAGAAGCTGCCGCCCCAGCCGCCCAGCTTGACGCGGCCGAGAGTGAGCGCGACCCGGATGTCCTGGTCCACGATTTCAGCCAGCGGCGGCACCTTGCGCTCCCGCAGAATGTCCTCGGTGACCCGGATGGCGATCTGGTTGGACAGCTCCTGCATCGGCAAGCGCAAGGATACCGGCACCTTGGCCAGGTCCAGGCCGTTCTCGGTGTGGCGGCGGATAAACTGCGCCGACAGGCTGTCGTTGTTGTTGATGCCGCGCGCCTGCTGGAACCAGAACACGGTGCCGTCGGCCTTCGCCGCCGGGTGGTCCTTGATCCAGTCGTAGACCAAAGCGTAACCGGCCGGAAAATCGCGGGTGCCGCCGGCGGTGGCGGCGTGCAGGGCGTTGATCT
>DATHAV010000583.1:0-4778 GCA_035296505.1 Pseudoxanthomonas sp. | reverse complement strand
GCTGGGGTCGGCGGCGGCACCGGCGGCGGCGGGGCGGGCAGCGGCGCCGATTCGACCTTCGCGGCCTTGCCGCCCTGGGCGCTGGCGCGGGCGCGCAGCCAGGCGGCGTACTCGTCCAGGTCGCCGGCGAACGGCTCCACGCGGCCGTCGGCCACGCGCCAGAAGGTTTCGCACACCAGGCCGATCAGGTGGCGGTCGTGGCTGACCATCACGATGGCGCCTTCGAACACGCTCAGCGCCTCGGCCAGGGCCTCGCGCATTTCCAGGTCGAGGTGGTTGGTGGGCTCGTCCAGCAGCAGCACGTTGGGCTGGCGCCAGGCGATCAGGGCCAGGGCCAGGCGCGCGCGCTCGCCGCCGGAGAAACCGTCGACGCTCTCGAAAGCGCGGTCGCCGCGGAAGTTCCACTTGCCCAGGAAGTCGCGGAACGCCTGGGTGGCGGTATCCGGAGCCAGGTCGCGCAGGTGGTCGATCGGCGATTGCCCGGCCTTGAGCGATTCCACCGTGTGCTGGGCGAAGTAGCCGATGCGCAGGTCCGGGTGGGCGCTGCGTTCGCCGGCCAGCGGCGCCAGGTCGCCGACCAGCGATTTGACCAGCGTCGACTTGCCGGCGCCGTTGACGCCGAGCAGGCCGATGCGGTCGCCCGCCTCCAGGCCGAAGCCGACGTCGCGCATCACCACGACGGCCCCCTCCCCCGCTTGCGGGGGAGAATTGGGATGGGGATTGTCGGCCAACGCCCTGCCCCCATCCGCCTTGCGGGCACCTTGCCCCGCCATCGGGGAAGGGGGATAGCCGGCATCCACGTGGTTGAGGCGGATCAGCGAATGCGGCAGGCGCATGGGCTGGGCGAATTCGATCACCAGTTCGCGTTCGGCGCGCACCGCCTCGGTGCCCTCCATCTTGGCCAGGCGCTTGACCCGCGACTGCGCCTGCTTGGCCTTGGCGGCGCTGGCGCTGAAGCGGTCGATGAAGCTCTGCAGGTGGGCGCGCTCGGCCTGGGCCTTCTCGTGGGTGATCTGCTGCAGGCGCAGGTGCTCGGAGCGCTGGCGCTCGAAGGCGGTGTAGTCGCCGGTGTAAAGCCTGGCCTTGCCGTCGTGCAGGTGCACGGTGTGGGTGGTGACGTTGTCCAGGAACTCGCGGTCGTGCGAAATCAGCAGCAACGTGCCGGGGTACTTGAGCAGCCACTGCTCCAGCCACAGCACCGCGTCCAGGTCCAGGTGGTTGGTGGGCTCGTCCAGCAGCAGCAGGTCGCTGGGCGTCATCAGGGCGCGCGCCAGGTTCAGGCGCACGCGCCAACCGCCGGAGAACGAGGACACCGGCCGCTGGTGGCTGTCGCCCGGGAATCCGAGCCCGTGCAGCAGCTTGCCCGCGCGCGCGGTGGCGTCGTAGCCGCCCACCTCCTCCAGCCGGTGGTGCGCATTGGCCACCGCCTCCCAGTCCTCGGCGGCCAGCGCGTCGGCCTCGGCCTTCAGCGCCGCGGCCACCTGCGCATCGCCGGTGAGCACGAACTCCAGCGCGGGGTCCGGAAGCGAGGGGGTTTCCTGGGCCACGCTGGCGATGCGGACCTTGCCCGACAGTTCGATATCGCCCTTGTCGGCCTCGATCTCGCTGCGGATCGCGGCGAACAGGCTGGACTTGCCGGTGCCGTTGCGCCCGACCACGCCCACCCGATACCCCGCGTGCAGGGTCAGGTCGACGTTGGAAAGCAGCAGGCGCTCGCCTCTGCGCAGGGCGAAATTACGAAGGGAAATCACGAGACGAGCCGGAAGGAGGGGTCACGAAGCGATGCATAGTCTATCTATTGCACCGCAGCGTCCACGCGCTTCACAGAAATTTGACAACGCGATCATAAGTCTGTAACTCGAACATGTTGCGCCGCGATAGCACTCGATCGCTCCTGGGGTTTGCCCAGGTGCATTTCCCCAAAATCGGAGAGTCCATGAACCGCAAGACCCATTCCCTGACTGCGGCGATTCTGTTCGCCCTTGCCGCGTCCCCGTCCCTGGCTCAGGAAACCGCTCTCGCCACGGGGCAGGACGCCCGGACGCTGGATACCCTGATCGTCACCGGCACGCGCGTTGCCGATCGCACCGTCGCCGAGTCCACCGCGCCCATCGACA
This sequence comes from Pseudoxanthomonas sp., assembly GCA_035296505.1. GTDB lineage: Bacteria > Pseudomonadota > Gammaproteobacteria > Xanthomonadales > Xanthomonadaceae > Pseudoxanthomonas_A. Next base: position 2,661 of record DATHAV010000583.1, on the reverse strand, counting down.
TCATCACGCCGCAGGCGCTGCAGGCCACCGGCACCACCGAACTGGCCACCGCCCTGTCGCGGGCCGTGCCTTCGCTCAACTTCCCGCGGCCGGCCATCACCGACGGCACCGACGCCATCCGCCCGGCGCAGTTGCGCGGGCTCTCGCCCGACCAGGTGCTGGTGCTGGTCAACGGCAAGCGCTACCACACCACCGCGCTGATCAACCTCAACGGCAGCCAGGGCCGCGGCTCTTCGCCGGTGGACCTCAACACCATCCCGATCAGCGCCATCGACCGGGTCGAGGTGCTGCGCGACGGCGCCTCGGCGCAGTACGGCTCCGACGCCATCGCCGGCGTCATCAACATCGTGCTCAAGGGCAGCGCCAGCGGCGGCGGCGTGACCGGCACCTACGGCCAGTACAGCGCCGGCGATGGGCAGCAGTGGAACCTCGGCGCCGACGCAGGCTTGGCGCTGGGCGAAAACGGCAAGATCCACTTCGCCGCGCAAGGCGGGCACCAGGACCAGACCGATCGCGCGCGTCCGTACACCGGTGCGCCGGGCCTCACCCCCTACGGGCGCGTGGTGCAGCGTTACGGCGATCCGGAAGTGGACGCCGCCGCGTTCTCCTACAACGGCGAGTTCAGCCCGGCCGAAGGCATCACCTTCTATTCCTACGGCCTGGCCAGCAAGCGCGACGTGCTGTCGAACGGACAGTTCCGGCCCGCGGGCGACGCGCGCAACATTCCGATCGTGTATCCCAATGGCTTCCTGCCGCAGATCTACAACGAGAGCAGGGACATCGGCTGGGTCGGCGGCTTCAGGGGCTATACCGAGGGCGGGCTCAACATCGACGTGAGCCTGAACCACGGCAAGAACGAATTGACCTTCGACGTGCGCAACAGCCTCAACCGCAGCCTGGGCACCACGGTCACCCCGGTGCAGACGGAGTTTTACGCCGGCGCGCTCGAAGTGACCCAGAACGTGCTCAACCTGGACTTCAACAAGCAGCTGGATTGGGGCCTGGCGTATCCGGTGACGCTGGCGTTCGGCGCGGAATGGCGCGGCGAGAAGTTCAACCAGCGGCCTGGCGAACTCGCTTCCTACGTCAACGGCGGGGTCGTCGCTCCCGGCGCCACGGCGCCCGTGCCCGGCGCGCAGGTATTCGCGGGGTTCCGTCCCGGCGATTCAGGTGAATTCAACCGCGAGAGCTATTCGGCGTACCTGAGCCTGGAAGCGGACCTCACCGACAAGTTTTCCGCGGGCGTGGCCGTACGCGCCGAGGACTACAGCGACTTCGGCGACACCAGTTCGGGCAAGCTGACGGCGCGGTACGCGTTCACCGACGCCGTGGCCCTGCGTGGCACGGTCTCGACGGGCTTCCGCGCGCCGACCCTGCAGCAGCAGTATTTCCAGTCCACCGCCACCAACTTCATCGGCGGGGTGCCGTTCGAAATCGCCACGTTCCGGGTCGACAACCCGGCGGCGATCGCGCTCGGTGCCGAACCGCTGCGCGCCGAGGAGTCGGTGAACTACAGCCTGGGCCTGGTGCTGCAGCCGGTGGAAAACCTGTACGTCACCGTCGACGCCTACCGTATCGAGATCGACGATCGCATCGCGCTATCGGAAAACCTGACGTCCGCCCCGGTGCGTAATTTCCTCAACGCCAATGGGTTCGCCGGAGTGGGCGGCGGCCGCTACTTCACCAACGCGATCGACACCACGACCGACGGCGTCGACGTGATCGGCACCTATACCTGGCAGCTGGCCAACAGCAGCCTGGACCTGACCGCGGGCTACAACTACAACAAGACCGAGGTCGACCGCATCGCCGAACAGTCCGCTCGCCTGCAGGCGATCGACCCGACCGCCTTGCGCTTCGGCCGGGTGGAGCTGGGCCGCTTCACTGTCGGCTCGCCCAAGAACAAGTTCCTGCTGGGCGGCACCTGGAACGCCGGCAACTGGGCGTTCAACGCCAACGCCACCCGCTACGGCGAGTTCACCGTGCTGTTCGACGCGGTCGCCACCACGCCGACCCGCGACCAGACCTTCGATGCGCAATGGGTGCTGGACCTGTCGGCCAGCTACACGTTGAACAACTGGTCGTTCACGCTGGGGGGCGACAACGTGCTCGACGAGTATCCGGAGGAGACGATCTTCATCAACTCCACCGGCGGACAGCTGCCCTACAGCGCCAGCTCCCCCAATGGCTTCAACGGCGCCTACATGTACGCCAAGATCGGCTACAAGTGGTGAGGCTTAGAGCCTAGCGCTCGCACCTCTCACTGAGCAGGATCGATACCCCGGCACTGCCGGGGTGTTTTTTTGCCTTGGGGCAGGCGTGATGGGCTGCGTTTGACGACGCACGAAACGACGTGGAGCACCGGCGCCAAGCGCTGAGAAGCGATCGCTTCGGCGGCGCCCCGTCGCTGTGAACAGCCGTTTTCCAACACGGCCTTGGCATCGTGTTCTTGAGGCTGCGCATCGTCGAGGCTGCGCATTGTTCCGGACGGGCAGCGCGGTTTGCCGCGCCATCGCCGCATCGGCGACACTGCCGGCATCTTCGAGCAATGGAACCATGCATGCCCCACGACACCGACCTGATCGACATCATCGCGATCGGTCTGGTGGTCGCGTTCATGTTCGGCGCCTTGGCCAACCGGCTGCGGCTATCGCCGCTGGT
>DATHAV010000582.1:0-5132 GCA_035296505.1 Pseudoxanthomonas sp. | reverse complement strand
ATGCCTGGGGGGGTGATGAGCGTGAATGCGCCACTGCACGTGGGCCTGCGCCAGGGCGGCGAACGCCACGTGCAGGTGAATCCCATCGGCAAGCCGTCGCTGAGCCACTTCAGGGTGCTCGAACGCCGCGGCGGGCATTCCTACTGCGAGGTCCGGATCGAGACCGGGCGCACCCACCAGATCCGCGCGCATGCGCAGCACATCGGTCATCCGGTCGCAGGCGACGACAAATACGGCGACGGGCCGGTCAACCGGCGCCTGCGCGAACAGGCGGGGCTGAAGCGGTTGTTCCTGCACGCGGCGTCGCTGCAGTTCGCGCTGGACGGCGGCAAGTCGCCGTACGTGCTCAATGCGCCGCTCGCCGCCGACCTGGCCGCGGCCATGGACGCGCTCGCCTGACTCCACGGGCCGCCTAGGTCAACCTTTGGCGTCGAGGGCAAAGCACTCGCTTGGCCGCACCTGCGGCGGCTTGTAGTTGACCGGCACCTGGATGGTCTGCGGCACCGGCTGGCCGTTGCGCGTCGCCGGATTGAATTTCCAACTCCGCACGCCCTCCTGAGCGGCGGCATCCAGCGCCTGCTGACCGCTGCTTCGTACCAGCCTCACCTGGGTGGGCCTGCCCTCGGTCCCGACCGTCAGCGACAGCACGACGGTCCCGCCGATGCCGGCGCAGGCCAGCTCGGGCGGGTAGGCGGGCCTCGGCGTATCGACCGCGCCCACCTGCCGCGGCGGAATGGGAGGCGGTTGATCGTCCGGTGGCCGGTCGCCGCAGCCTGTCAGCAGCGCAAGCGCGAACGCGGCGCGGGCCGCCGCCGTGGCGGATCGCCCTGGTCGGAATGTCACGTTGCCTCCGCCAGCCGGTCGGCCTTGGCCGCGCAGATGAAGTCGTTCTCGCTCAAGCCGCCGACATCGTGGGTGGAGTAGCGCACCACCGCGCGATCGTAATGAACCCCGAGGTCGGGATGGTGGTCCTCGCGGTGGGCCACGAAGGCCAGCGCGTTCACGAACGCCATCGTCCGGTAGTAATCGTCGAAGCGGTAGGTGCGGATGATGGCGCGGCCTTCTTCGGCCAGCTCCCAGCCCGGCACTTCCAGCATGAGTTCGGCCACGCGCGCCTGGGTGAGCCTGTGCTCGACGCCGCGTCGCGCGACGCAGCGTGCCTGGGCGAGGGGAATGAGGTCGGACATGGTCGGATTCCTGCACAGCGGGGATAGACTGAACGTATCATCCGCGCCGTGACAGGCTTGAATGAGCCGGCAACCTGGACATGGCTAGAATAGCCGGATGATCCAGATCTCAGACACCGCGCAAGCTCATTTCCGCAGGCTGATCGAACGCGAGGATCTGCCCGGCCTGGGCGTGCGTCTGAGCGCGGTCGATCCCGGTACCGCCCGCGCCGACGCGCGTCTGGAGTTCGCCGAGCCCGGCGATCTCGCGGGCGACGAGTGGGCGGTGGACTGCGATGGTTTCACCGTCTACGTCGACGCCGGCAGCGTCGCCTGGCTGGACGGGGCCGAGATCGATTTCGTCACCCAGGGCGCAGGCACCCAGCTGACCATCAAGGCGCCGAAGATCAAGGGACAGGTCCCGGGCGAAGCCGCCTCGCTGGTCGAGCGCGTGCGCTGGGTGGTGGCCAACGAGGTCAATCCGCAGCTGGCCCATCACAAGGGCGTGGTGGCGGTCGAGCAGGTCAGTGCGGAAGGCGTCGTCCTGCTGCGTTTCGGCGGCGGCTGCAACGGCTGCGGCATGGCCGACGTCACCCTCAAGCAGGGCATTGAGAAAACCCTGATGGCGCGCGTGCCCGGAGTGACCGCGGTGCGCGACGTCACCGACCACGACACCGGCGACGCGCCCTACATCCCGCGCGACAACGCCGCCTGATTTTGCCGCGCCGGTGACGAAAGCCGCCGACATCATCGCCGTACTGGCGGCCGGCAAGCCCGGTTTGGTGTTCGAGCGCCGCAGCGGCATGACCCACGGCTGGGGCCTGTGGATGCGTTCGCTGCCCGAGCGGCTGGGGACGATCCGCAGCGATCTGGCCGAGGCGATGGTCGGTCTGCTGGCGCAGCGACCGCGTCGTCCGCCCCCGCCGCGCGTCGCCGCGATGGGCCGTTGGCAGACGTTCCGGTCGCTGTTCTACCCGCACTGGGATCCACCGCTGCGCGAGGAACGCGGGCTGCGCTGGCTGTCCGGCGGCATCAGCGTGCTCATGCACCTGCTGTTCGTGCTGTTGCTGGTGCTGGTGGCGATGGTGCGTGTGCCGCCGTCCCCGCCTAACGCCAGCGACGGCACCCGCGTGCAGGTGGAATTCATCGGCCAACGCACGTCCGAGCAGGAGGAGGGGGGAGGCCCGCCTGCCGCAGGAGCCGCCCCGGCGTCAGTGGCGGCGCAGGCGCCTTCGCCTGCGCCACGGCCGGCGGCCGCCAGTGCCGCGGCCCAGGCTTCCACGTTTCCACAGCAGGAACAGCCTTCGCCTGCGCCTCCGGTCGCCCAGCAGCCGCTGCAGGTCACCGAAATCGACACCCCGACGTCGCGCTTCGTGCTGCCGCCGCCCAACCCGACCGTGCCCGAGTTCGTGGCGCCGGTCATCGCTGCACCGGAGCTTTCGGTTCCCACACGTGAGGTCACTGTGGTCGAGGTGCCTCCCGCACAGCGCGCGCCGCCGCAGGACCAGATCGCGGTGCCGAACCAGGCCGAGGCCGTGGTCGAGATACGCGAGCGCGAGATGCCGACGCCGGTACCGCGTGTGCCGACGGTGCGGGTACCCGCCCGTGAGATCGCCGCCCCGGACGTGCGGGCGCCGGCGCCCAGCGTGCGCCAGCGGGATGTTCCATCGCCCAGTTCCGCCGCATCCGGCGCGGCACGCAGCGACGCGAACCTCAGCGCCAACACGCCGGGTTCGACCGGCGCCCAGTCTGCCACTCAACAAGCGCAGGGAACCCGGCCTGCCGCCACCGCAAGCGGGGCCGCGAACAGCTATCGCAACGGCGCGCTGCCGTCGCCGCGCCGCGGCGACGCCGCGCGCAACACGCCCGGCCAGGCGGGACCCGGGCAGGCAGGTACGACACCCGGCTTGGCGGGCGGCCTGTTCAATGCCGATGGCAGCGTCCGCCTGCCGTCCGATGGCGCGGCGGGCACGGCACCCACGGCCGGTCCGCCCGGCTCGAGGCAGGCGCAGCAGGCCGACGCCGATCGCGCCAGCAAGTGGCTGGAACGCCCCCAATACCCGTACGAACCGACCATGTTCGACAAGTACTGGGTCCCCAACGAATCGCTGCTGGCGGAGTGGGTGCGGCGTGCGATCCGCGAAGTGGAGGTGCCGATTCCCGGCACGTCCAAACGGGTGAGATGCGTGGTTTCGGTGCTGCAGGCCGGCGGCGCATGCGGGCTCTTCGATCCCAACCTCAACGAGCAGCCGGCGACGGCGCGCCCGCCGCCGGACATCCCGGCCAAGCGCAATCCGATTCCCACCGACAGCTAGCTCGGAGCACTCCGGGAGCCAATGCCGGCTGCGCCGCTACTCAAGCCACGAACGTACGGCTTGCAGAACCGTCAGGCATCGCTCGCGTTCAACGGAAGCACATGCCGGCAATAGCGCCACTCGTGGACAGCCTGATCAGCGATGTAACGGTCGGGTTCTGGCAGGAACGCTTGGAAGCAATGCCGATGCCCAGTTCCGCAGCGGAACAACGGGCGTATTCGGCGCCGCCGGAGCTCCACAGGTAGAGGGCCATACCCGCGTCGTGAAGCTCACGCACCCGGACGATGACCGGTGGCATCGCAATACGCCTGCTTCCGATCGACCGAACCAGGGTGTCGTCCACATCTACGAAGATCACGCGTCGCTTCATGTGGCGCCTCGCAATGGATAGGCAAAGTTCGAGATCCGCAGGCGGCAGCATCGGTAGATCGACTGGCGGATCCAAGCGGCAGGCTTCAGCTTGGGGCTCATCCGATCGCAGGTCTCGCGTCGTGCGGCTCCGCGCATCGGGATGAGACCGACGGTCCTGCCTCGTGCCTTTGGCGATTGTCCAGAAACAAGAACGGGGCCGACGGCCCCGTTTCGCATCTCGCCTGCGCCTTATCTGTTACTCCAGGCCGTGCAGGTCGCGCAGCTTGGTCGGACGGGTGGAGAAGTAGGACGCCAGATCGGAAATGTCCTGGTCGCTCAAGTTGGACGCCTGGGCGGTCATCAGCGCGTGCTGGCGATCGCCCGAGCGATAGGCCTTGAGCGCGTGGGCCAGGTAGGAGGTGTACTGGCCTCCCAGCAAAGGATAGCTGGCGTCGATCGGGGCATTGCCTTCGGCGCCGTGGCAGTCGACGCAGCTCTGGCCGGTCGCCTTGCCCTTGGCCATCGAAAGCTTCTCGCCCGCCTCGATGCGCCCCCTCGGCAGGCCGGCGGAGCTGGAGGTCTGGCCACTCGGATCGATGCCGCGATCGGCGGCGGCGCCTTCGGCATCCACTTGGGCGTCCACGGCTTCCTGCGAGCAGGCGGCCAGGACCAGGACGGCGGAAAGGACGAGCGCGAAACGCTTGGCGTGCACGGCGTAGGGCATGGGTCGATTACTTCAGCGAAGAAAGGTAGACGGCGAGGTCGGCGATGTCCTGCTCGGAGAAGCTCTGCGCCTGCGCCTGCATGGTCGGGTGCTTGCGGTTGCCCTTGCGGTACTCCAGCAGCGCCTGGTTGAGGTATTCGGCCGACTGGCCGCCGATCCTGGGCACGTGGAAGCTGGGGTAGGCGTTCTTGTAACCGACCACGCCGTGGCAGCCCTGGCAGGTATAGGCGAGCAGGCGACCGGATTCGGCGTTGCCGGCCAGCGCCTCCGGCGCGGCGGGCGCGGTACCTGCCGCCGCCGGAGCGGGGGCCGCGGCGGGCGCGGCCTGCGGCGGCGCATCCTGTGCGGTGACGACGGCGGCCAGCGGGAGGGTGGCGGCCAAGGCGAGGCAAGCGGCGAGCGAAAGCGATCGCATCATGTGGTAATCCGGGACTCTCTAGATTGCGCGTGCTGCGTAAAACCGCAGCGCTTGGCGGCGTGGAGTATAGCGTGCGACCCGCGAGCCCCGCCACGCCTCCATCGGCGGCGCATCCTCCCGGGCAACAGGCGAGCCTCCGGATCGATCACCGTCCTTTC
>DATHAV010000581.1:0-3661 GCA_035296505.1 Pseudoxanthomonas sp. | reverse complement strand
GTCGGCAGCAGGGTCATGCCGACGTTGGCCGCCACCATCTGGCGCAGGGTCTCCAGGCTGGTGGCGCGGAACTCGGATTTCTCGTTGGCGCCCGAGAGACGGCATACCTCCAGCGCCTGCTCGCGCAGGCAGTGCCCGTCTTCGAGCAGCAGCAGCTTCTGCTCCGACAGTTCGCTCAGGCTCAGGCTGTCGCGCCGGGCGAGCGGGTGGCTTTCCGGCACCGCCAGCAGGAACGGTTCCTCGAACAGGAACTGGCTGTGCAGCTGGTCGTCCTGCACCGGCAGCGCCAGCAGGCCGGCGTCCAAGCGCCCCTCGCGCAGGCGCGCCAGCAGCACGTCGCTCTTTTCCTCCACCAGCAGCAGCTCCAGGTTGGGGAAGCGCTCGCGGATGCGCGGGATCACGTGCGGCAGCAGGTACGGACCCAGCGTGGGGAAGATGCCCAGCCGCACGGCGCCGGCCTCGGGGTCCTGGCTGCGCCGCGCCGATTCCTTCATCTGTTCGACCTCGGCCACGATGCGCCGCGCGCGCTCGGCCGCGTCGCGCCCGGAAGGCGTCATCATCACCTTGCGCGGCGCGCGCTCCACCAGCGCCACCCCCAGCTCTTCCTCCAGTTTGCGGATCTGCGTGGACAGGGTCGGCTGGCTGACGAAACACGCGGCCGCGGCGCGTCCGAAGTGCCGGTGGTCGGCGAGGGCTATCAGGTACTTCAGGTCGCGCAAGTTCATGGAGTCGCTCGTGCAGTGGAAACGGTGCATGTCCCGACGCAGCGGGAAGGGAAGATCACGCCGCCTTGGCCGCCTGTTCTTCGGCCGGTGCCGAGGTGCGGATCAGGTGGTCGAACGCGCTCAACGCGGCCTTGGAGCCGTCGCCCATCGCGATCACGATCTGCTTGTAGGGCACGGTGGTGACGTCGCCGGCGGCGAATACGCCGGGCACCGACGTCTGCCCGCGGTCGTCGACGATGATTTCGCCGCGTGGCGACAGCGCCAGCGTGTCCTTCAGCCATTCGGTGTTGGGCAGCAGGCCGATCTGCACGAACACGCCTTCGAGCTCCAGGCGGTGCTTCCCGTGGCTGCCGCGGTCCTCGTACACCAGGCCGGTGACCTTGCCGCCGTCGCCGGTCACCTCGGTGGTCATCGCCGACGTGATCACCTTGACGTTGGGCAGGCTGCGCAGCTTGCGCTGCAGCACCGCGTCGGCGCGCAGCTGGTGGTCGAACTCGATCAAGGCGACGTGCTCCACGATGCCGGCCAGGTCGATCGCCGCCTCGACCCCCGAATTGCCGCCGCCGATCACCGCCACGCGCTTGCCCTTGAACAGCGGGCCGTCGCAGTGCGGGCAATAGGCCACGCCGCGGTTGCGGTACTCGTTCTCGCCCGGCACGTTCATCTGCCGCCAGCGCGCGCCGGTGGACAGGATCACGGTGCGCGACTTGAGCGACGTGCCGTTGGCCAGCCGCACTTCGATGAACTCGCCGCCCGGCACCAGTTTCTCCGCGCGCTGCAGGTTCATCAGGTCGACCTCGTACTGGCGCACGTGCTGCTCCAGCTGCGCGACCATCTTCGGGCCTTCGGTCTCGGGCACCGAGATGAAGTTCTCGATCGCCATCGTATCCAGCACCTGACCGCCGAAGCGCTCGGCCGCCAGCCCGGTGCGGATGCCCTTGCGCGCCGAGTAGATGGCCGCGGCCGCGCCGGCCGGACCGCCACCCACGATCAGCACGTCGAACGGCGCCTTGGCCGCGATCTTCCCGGCATCGCGCTGGGCCGCGCCGGAGTCGAGCTTGGCCACGATTTCCTCGACGCCCATGCGGCCCTGGCCGAACACCTCGCCGTTGAGGTAGACGGTTGGCACCGACATCACCTGGCGCCGCTCCACCTCGTCCTGGTACAGCGCGCCGTCGATGGCCACGTGCTGGATGTTGGGGTTCAGCACCGCCATCAGGTTCAGCGCCTGGACCACGTCCGGGCAGTTCTGGCACGACAGCGAGTAATAGGTTTCGAAGCGGTACTCGCCCTCGAGGCCCCGGATCTGCTCGATCACCTCCTGCGCCGTGCGCGAAGGGTGGCCGCCGACCTGCAGCAGGGCCAGCACCAGCGAAGTGAATTCATGGCCCAGCGGAATGCCCGCGAAGCGCAGATGGATGTCGTGACCGGGGCTGTTGAGCGCGAACGAGGGCGTGCGTTCGTCGGCGCCGCGGCGCTCGACCAGGGTGATCTTGTCGGTGAGCAGGACCAGCTCGCCTAGGAGCTCTTCCATCTCGCGCGACTTGGGACTGTCGTCGAGCGAGGCGACGATCTCGATCGGGCGCACGACCTTCTCGAAGTAAGCCGTGAGTTGGGTTTTCAGGGAGTCGTCCAGCATGGCGTGCTCTCGCAATAGGGTAGGTGGCGTCTTCTGTAGCCGGAGACGGCTGGGGAACCGGTCGGCGGCGGCGCGTATCCGATTCGCATGCGGCCGGCGGCGGCAGACGGATGCCGCGCCATCGTCGCTGCCTGCGAGCCGTTCGCACGCTTAGCGCGGTTCCATCGAGCCCCTCTCCTCCGAGAAGGAGAGGGGCCAAGGCAGCGCCCACCGGGTGAGGGTGGGCGTGCAGCGTTCAGATCTTGCCGACCAGGTCCAGCGACGGCGCCAGGGTCTTCTCGCCCTCCTTCCATTTGGCCGGGCACACCTCGCCCGGATGGGCGGCGACGTACTGCGCGGCGCGGACCTTGCGCAGCAGTTCGCTGGCGTCGCGGCCGATGCCGCCGGCGGTGATTTCCACTATCTGGATCCTGCCGTCGGGGTCGACGACGAAGGTGCCGCGGTCGGCGACGCCGTCGCCTTCGATCAGCACCTCGAAGTTCCTGGAGATCTCGTGGGTCGGGTCGCCGACCATCACGTACTCGATCTGCTTGATTGCCTCCGAGGTGTCGTGCCACGCCTTGTGCGCGAAATGGGTGTCGGTGGAGACGCTGTAGATCTCGACGCCGAGCTGCTTGAACTCGGGGTAGCTCTTGGCCAAGTCCTCCAGCTCGGTCGGGCAGACGAAGGTGAAGTCGGCAGGATAGAAGAAGACTACCGACCACTTGCCTTTCAAATCGGCATCGGAAACCCGGATGAACTTGCCGTTGTGGAACGCCTGGGCCTTGAAGGGCTTGATGCTGGTGTTGATCAGGGACATGCGATGAATCCTTTGTGTTTATGGAGGGATAGAGCAGCGCGCAGGTTAGGCCGCACCTATCAATACTTCTAATCGATTGATTTTATGTTTTAAATAGCTGTTGACTATACATTAGCGCCCTCACTCTTGCGGGTCTGCACGAACCTTTTGATTTCCTCCAGCACCCGCGGGGCGCGTCTAGGCCAATGAAGTGCCGCGACCGGGGCCGCATGGCCGGCGTCTTCGAGCCACACCAGCTCGGCGGATATCCCGTTCTGGCGCAGCTTGTCGGCCAGTTGCTGGCTGTCGCGTGCTTCGACCACGCGGTCGGCGGTGCCGTGGACGAGCAGGAACGGCGGTTCGTCGCCATCGACGAAATTCACCGCCTGGGCCCGCGGCCACTGCGCCGGCGAACCGAACACGGGCGCGTAGGGAGCGCTGATCGCGAAGTCGTACGGGCCCGACAGTCCGATTACCCCGGCCAGGTCGCGCGGCCGCAGCCCGTGCGCGGACAGGTAG
>DATHAV010000580.1:0-3514 GCA_035296505.1 Pseudoxanthomonas sp. | reverse complement strand
GCTTCAACAGCGTGCTGGCCAACCTGTACCGCAGCGGCCGCGACGCCATGGGCTGGCACAGCGACGACGAGCGCGAACTGGGACCCGAGCCGGTAATCGCCTCCCTGAGCCTGGGTGCGGCGCGGCGCTTCGTGCTGAAGTCCCGCCACGACCCGACGCTGAAGCGCGAGTTCGTGCTGCCCCACGGAAGCCTGCTGGTCATGGCCGGCCAGACCCAGCGTCATTACCGTCATTGCCTGCCCCGTACCGCCAAGCCCACGGGGGAGCGCATCAATCTGACTTTCCGGCAAGTCCTGGCCTGATCGACGCACGGCGACCGCAGGGTGCCAAGCGGCAGGATTCGGCGGAGCGCTCCCGGACGGATCAGTGCGGCGTGCGCGCCATCGACCCGCTTCGGCTGGCGCGCCGCCGCCGGTCAGCGTTTGGCCTGCGCATCCGCCTGTCCCGACACCAGCGTCCAGCCGACCACTTCGGAGCTCAGCCGTTCGAGCGCCTGCTCGAAGGCGGCGGCGACCCGCAGCACTTCGGCGCCCGCGGCCGGCTGCGACTGCACGAAGGTGCGTGAGGCGACCACGCGCTGCTCGGCCGCGTGCAGGAGTTTGGCGTTGAGCTCGATCACCGCCGAAGGCACGGCCGCGCCCGCATAGTCGGCTTCGAACCGGCGCAGGTCCATGACCAGCTTGTAATCGGCCCGGATGCCCACGCCCGAACGCGCCACCGACAAAATCTTTCCCGAGTCCTCCAGCGCTCGGAGCACCGTCGTTTCCACCAGGTCGGCCGGCGGCTGCGACCAGCTCGCGCCGCGGTAGACCTGCAGCTCGTTGGGCGCGGGGCGAACCGCTATGCGCGGACTGTCGATCACACGGGCGGCGGTCGGGCGGGACACCGAGAGCTGCCAGCGCACCGCGGGCCAGGACGGGTCGGTGGCGACGTCGACCTGCGGCGCGTAGAGGGTGACCGGGTCGCGCTGCTCGCCGCCCAGCACCGAGCAGCCGGCCGACAGCGCGGCCAGCAGGGCGGCCGAGGAGAATCGGGAGATCCGCAGCATGTTCATTCCGGGTCGAACTCCTTGGGTGCGTCGCGGCCCAGCAGGTAGCGCGCGGGATTGCCTTCGAGACGGTCGCTGATCTGGCGCAGGTCGCGGATCAGGCGCCGTAGTTCGGACAGCGTGGGGCCGAGCTGGCCCAGTCCCTCGCTGGCGAAGCTGTTGATGGCGGCGCGGTTCTCGCCGAGGATCGCGTCGGCATTGCCGGCGGCCGAGTCGAGCTTGGTCAACGTGGCGTCGAGCTTGTCCAGGATCCGGGGCAGCTCGCGCACCAGGTTCTGGTCCAGGCGCTGGAGGGTGCCGTTGGCGGTGCCCAGCGAGGTGTCGAGGCTGCGCGCCGCATCGCGCGCGCTCACCAGCAGTGCCTCCACGCCTTGGTCGCGATCGGCCAGCGAGCCGCTGATGCGCTCCAGGTTCTCCAGGGTGGAGGCGATGCGGGCCACGTTCTTGTCGTTCAGCACCTGGTCCAGGCGTTCGACGATGCGGTTGGCGGTGTCTGAAATGTTCTGCAGCGCGGACGGCGCGGTCTGGATCACCGGGATTTCGCGCCGGTCCACCGAAGTCAGCGCCGGCGCCTGCGGCGTGCCGCCGCTGAGCTGGATGATGGAAGGGCCGGTGAGGCTGGTGATGGCGAGCTTGGCGCGCGTATCGGTCTTGACCGGCGTGCCCGCGTCCAGCCGCACCAGGGCATTGACCTGGCGCGGGTCCTCGGGCGCCAGCGACAGCCGGGTGATCGAGCCCACCGCGATGCCGTTGTACTGCACCGGACTGCCGACCGACAGCCCGGTCACCGCCTCGCGGAACACGATGCGGTATTCCTGCCAGCTGCGCTCGGACGAATACTTCGCCGCCCACAGGCCGAACAGCAGCAGCGCCGCCGCGATGATGATGGTGAAGGCCCCGATAAGGACGTAGTTGGCTTTGGTTTCCATGGGTCAGGGTGCCTCGTGCGCGGCATGGAGCCGGGTGTTGGACTGGCCGTCGCGCGCGGCGCGCGCACGGGGTCCGTGGAAATAGTCCTGCACCCAAGGGTGATCCAGCGTTTCGATCTCCGCCAGCGGCGCGGTGGCGATCACCTTGCGGTCGGCCAGCACCGCCACCCGGTCGCAGATAGCGTACAGCGTGTCCAGATCGTGGGTGATGAGGAACACCGTCAGTCCCAGCGCTTCCTGCAGCGTCTTGATCAAGCGGTCGAAGGCGGCCGCGCCGATCGGATCCAGGCCCGCGGTGGGCTCGTCGAGGAACAGCAGGGGCGGATCCAGCGCCAGCGCACGCGCCAGGCCTGCGCGCTTGCGCATGCCTCCGGACAGCTGCGAGGGCAGTTTTTCCAGCGCATCGGCCGGCAGGCCCGCGAGCTTGACCTTCAGCAGCGCCAGCTCGTAGCGCCAGCGGTCGGGCAGTTCGGGATGGTGCTCTTTCAGCGGCACCTGCACGTTCTCGCCCACGGTCAGCGACGAGAACAGCGCGCCGTCCTGGAACAGCACGCCGGTGTTGCGTTCGATATGCAGCCTGTCCGCCGGGTTGCGCGAGCGGGCGTCGGCGCCCAACACCTCGATCTCCCCGGCGTCGGGGGCGCGCAAGCCCAGGATCGAGCGCATCAGCACCGACTTGCCGGAGCCCGAGCCGCCGACCACGCCGAGGATCTCCCCGCGATGCACGTCCAGGTCCAGGTTCTCGTGCACGCGCTGCTGGCCGAAACGGTTGGCCAGGCCGCGGACCTTGATGACGGTGGAGTTGTCGGATTCGTCCTGCATCTCGTAGGGGCCCCTACCAGCCCATGTTCATGAACCAGAGCGCCGCCAGCGCGTCCAGGACGATGACCAGGGAAATGGTCTGCACCACGCTGGAGGTGGTGCGCTCGCCGACCGACTGCGCCGTGCCCTGCACCTGCAGGCCCTCGAGGCAGCCGATGAGCCCGATGATCAGCGCGAACACCGGCGCTTTCGACAGGCCCACCAGGAAGTGCCGCACCTCGATGGTCTCGTGCATGCGCGCGATGTACATCTGCGGGGGAATCCCGAGGTCGAATGCGCCCACGGTGATGCCGCCGGCCAGACCGGCCATCATCGCGATGAAGGTCAGCAGCGGAAGGGTGAACAGCAGCGCGAGCACGCGCGGAATCACCAGCAGGTCGATCGGGTCCAGCCCGAGGGTGCGGATCGCGTCGATTTCCTCGCGGCTCTTCATCGCACCGATCTGCGCGGTGAACGCGCTGGCGGTGCGGCCGGCCAGCACGATCGCGGTCAGCAGCACCGCGAATTCGCGCAGGAACGCGATGCTCACCAGTTCGACCACGTAGATCTCGGCGCCGAAGTCGCGCAGGATGGTGGAGCCGAGGAACGCGATCACCGCACCCACCAGGTACGACAGCAGGATCACCAGCGGCACGGCGTCCAGGCCCACTTGCTCCATGTGATTCACGGTGGCGGTGAGGCGCAGGCGCCGCGGCTCCCTGGCCAGGCGCAGCAG
>DATHAV010000579.1:0-5330 GCA_035296505.1 Pseudoxanthomonas sp. | reverse complement strand
GAAAACGGCATGATTTATAGAAATGACCGAACAAGCTACACCACTCGTCTGTTCCTGGCCGTACTGCTAGTCCTATGTGCTGGATTAGCTGGGTGTTCGACTCACCGGTTCATGGTCGTGGAAGAGCTTTCTAAACGCAGCCGAATAACGACATCAGAGTTGAAGCAGTTGTTAGCGAAGTGTGACCACACACAGCTGAGCATGAACATCTGTGCCTTCAGGGATTTCGTTGCGACAGATCTCGAACTCGATGCTGCACTTGAAGCCAAGCACGAATCTGTGCCACAGCAATGCCACGCCGAAATAGATCGCACTCAAGCCGCTTGGGAAACTGAGCGTGATAGGGCTTGCAACGAAGAGACGGAAGCGGACGAAGGAGGCTCAATGCGCCCAATGCTCATCAGCGCTTGCAAGACTACAGCCACTAGAGAGCGCCTTCTTCGTGTGAAGGCGATAAGATCATGCTCCGAAGTATAGTGAGCGAAATCCTATCGCTCTGGCATTTTGAATGACGGCCATTAACAAATAAAATTTCTGGCTTAAATAACTAAAGGAATAAACAAATGCCAATCAACTACCAGGATCGCACAGAAGAAGAATACCGCCGCCGGGCCAGTGTGATGATCCAAAACTTCGAAGGCTATCGCGCTGGGTCATATGACGCAGACGATAATATGGCCACAATCGGATTCGGTTATACATTCAATCGAAACAACAATTTAGAACTGTGGGACAGGGCTGGCGTACAGCTTTCTGAAAGAGAACGTCAGCAACTGGCAGCCATTGATAGGGCGCCAAATGAACAAAAAACCGCGCTCGGACTTGCATTTGGCGTTCAGATCACTCGCGAAGAAGCCAGAAGCTTGCTGGAGAATGCCAGCCTTTCGAGGTATGAGAGGCATGCGAATAATCTAAATATTCCCTTTTCGGATGAACGGGCGACTGTGGTGTCGATCACATACAACCGCGGCACCGGGCGCATGGCAACCCATATGCAAGGGTTCAATAATGCGATTACGGATGGTGATCGTGCCGAAGCATGGTACCAGATGCGGTACAACAGTTTTGGTACGGCAGTCATTGGCACCAACAACGAACTTGGTCTTCGTGCGCGTCGTAACATGGAGTCTCAAATTTTCGGTCTTTATGACGATCCACTAAACGTCACGCCCGAAGAGGCACGCAACGTCTATAGGATGTTCCAGCTCCATCGCGACGATATTTTGGAGAACGAACGTAATTGGGGAGTTGATCTGGATGGCAATCAGGCCCGAAGAAGCGCAATTGCGCAGGCCAATAACAACTACCCTGATTTAGTGCAAGAGTACGGGCAAGTTCAGACACTAGCCTCTGCTCTGGAGCCAGCCAGGAATAAACTGCTAGAAGAACTCAGAACCGAGAACCCTGAGCTAGCCGATCGGCTGCAGAATCAAAGTTTCGCGACTACCGCGATCTATGTTGACCCCGGAAGAGAGCTTCGTACCGGCAACAATCTTCGTGCAGACCAGCGCAACAACACCACTCAAGACGTCGATGAGGCTCATGCCGCCATCCTGAATTCGCGCCGGATGCGCGGTAATGCCGAGATTCAAAGCAATGATTTGTTGATTGGCGGGGGCGGCGACGACACCCTGCGCTCCCATCGCGGCGACGACATGCTGATCGGTGGACAAGGCCGTGACCGGATGGAAGGCGGCCAAGGCCGCGATACCTACGTGGTCGGCGCGGGCGACACGGTGTTGGACACCGACGGCACAGGCGAGGTGCGCTGGGGTGGGCAGCCACTGACGGGCGGAGCACGCCTGGAGGCCGACCCGGCCAACACTTACCGCAGCGAGGATGGTCGCTTCACCTACACCTTGAAAGGCAACAATCTCACGGTCACCGACACACGCGGGGCAGACCAAGGGCTGCGGGAACCGATGGTCATCGAGAATTTCCAGAGCGGCCAGCTGGGGATCACGCTTTCCGGACCCAATGGCGGCGGTCCACGGCCTCGGGCGGAACCGCAGCGCCCGGGCGAGCCTGCTGGCCGGGAGGATCGCCGCACGGGGTCCACAACCGGCGATCACGATCTCGACCGGCTCGCCGCCGCGCTGTTCGCTGACGATGATGCCGTTGTTTCCCGCGTATCCGCACAGATCGGGCAGTTGCCGCAGGTGCAGGCATTCGAGCAGTCGGGGCGCGATCTGGTGGCTGCCCAGCAAAGGGAAGAACTCCAACAGCAAGAGAAAGCCCGGCAGACGCAGCAGGGCCCCGTGATGAGACTTTGATAACCCTCTGGCATTGGAACGCCCATGTCTAACGAGCAAGAACTACCCGCCCTGCTAGCCTCGCTGCAAAATACGCTCAAGCTGCAAGCGGCATTGATGGCCAAGTTCGAGCAGCGTGAAACGCGGATGCAGGCCGCCTTCGACCAGCGAATGCAAATCCTGCAAGGCGAAGTCGGACAGCTGCAGCATCGAGTCGATAGCATCGTCGCTGGCGCCGGTTCCCAGATCGCCAAGGAAGCCAGGCAGGCGGTCGCCCCGGTCGCAACGCAGTACCACCGGGAGGTATCGGCCACCTCCGCCCAGTTGCAACAGGCGAACAAGACAGTGTGGATCTGGTTCGGCGCCGCAGGAACGATCTTGCTATTGGTGCTGCTCGTGGGGTGGACCTTGCTGGGCTACTACCGCCGGGAACTCGCTGCCGCCAAGGACGAGCTCCAGCGCTACGAGAATGCCATCCCTGTCGTGCAAGCCTTTTACGCGTCCGATACGGTCATTTGCGGCGGACGCATTTGCTCGAACGACGACCCGAAGGGACAGAGGGCCGGCGACAAACGCCAGTACCGGCAAGCGGAGCCGCGCCCACAGAGATGACCAACTGCATTGGTAACCACGTAGTTCTTGATGTCTGAAGAAAAGAGCGGCAAGCAGCGCACTCCACAATCAGCATGAGCATGAAGCGGCTGCAGCCGTGGATGGGGATGCCAATTTGCTCGATTTCTACTCAAATATGGTCAGCTGAGAACTGCAAGGGATGGCGTCGGCGGACATCGCGATTCGACCCAGATGCAACGGCACATAGAGGTTGCAAGTTCGAATCCTGTCTCCCGACTAATGTTGAGAAAAGCCGGCCATGGCCGGCTTTTTCCTTTCAGTCCGGATGGCGCACCTGCCCTTCCCCGCGCACCACGAATCTCTCGACGGTCAGCGCCTCCAGGCCCATCGGGCCGTAGGCGTGCAGGCGCGTGGTGGAGATGCCGATTTCGGCGCCCAGGCCCAGCTCGCCGCCGTCGGAGAAGCGCGATGAGGCGTTGACCATGACCACGGCCGAGCGCAGCGACTGCACGAAGCGTTCGGCGTTGGCCCGATCGCCGGTGGCGATGACCTCGGTGTGGTCGGAGCCGTAGCGGCGGACGTGGGCGATAGCCTCGTCGAGATCGGCCACGACGCGAACGGCGAGCACCAGGTCGAGGAACTCGGCCGCGTAGTCGTCCTCGGTCGCCGCCATCGCCTCCGGCATCAGCGCAAGGCTGCGTTCGTCCGCGCGCAGCTCGACCCGCTTCTGCGCCAGCGCCTGCGCCGCCATCGGCAGGAAGCGTTCGGCCACGTCGGCGTGCACCAGCAGCGTCTCGAGCGCATTGCAGGCGCTGGGCCGGCTGGTCTTGCCGTCCACCAGCAGCCGCAGCGCAAGATCGAGATCCGCGCTGGCGTCGACGAACAGATGGCATACGCCCTTGTAATGCTTGATCACCGGCACGCGCGCATGCTCGGCCACGAAGCGGATCAGTCCCTCGCCGCCGCGCGGGATGGCGAGGTCGACCAGGTCGGTCAGCTGCAGCAGTTCGAGCATGGTCTGGCGGCGCAGGTCTTGGACCAGGGTCAGTGCGGCGGGGTCGATTCCCGCCGCGCCCAGCGCGCGCCCGAGCGCCGCGGCGATGGCGGTGTTGGAGTGGATGGCTTCCGAGCCGCCGCGCAGGATCACGCCGTTGCCGGCCTTGAGGCACAGCGCGGCGGCATCGGCGGTGACGTTGGGACGCGCCTCGTAGATCATCGCCACCACGCCCAGCGGCACCCGCACGCGCTCGACCCGCAGCCCGTTGGGCCGCACGTCCCGGCGCGTGACCTCTCCCACCGGATCGGGCAGCGCGGCGACCTCGCGCGACCCATCGGCGATGGACCGCAGCCGCGAGGGATCTAGCCTGAGCCGGTCGAGCATGGCGCTGCCGACGCCCTTGGCCCGCGCCGCCGCCATGTCCCGCGCGTTGGCCGCGAGGATGGCGTCCCTGTCGTCCTCCAGCGCCTGCGCCATGGCCCGCAGCATCGCGTCCTTGGCGGCGGTGGGGCGCTGGGCCAGGACTTGCGCGGCGTCGCGGCACCGCAGTGCGAGTGACCTGATATCGCTCATGCGTGGGTTCCGGTGCGGGTCGAGGGAGGCGAGCGTGGCGGCGCGAATGCGAAAGTTCTGCTTCCGCGTCCGACGCGATCCGGCGCACGCCGCTACAGGAGCACCAGGTCGTCGCGGTGGATCACGTTGCCGCCGTAGTTGTAGCCGAGAATCGATTCGATGTCGCGCGAGTGCCTGCGCGCGATGCGGCGGATGTCCACGGCCGAGTACTGGCTGATGCCGCGCGCGATGGCGGTATCGCCCCGGTCGCCGCGCTGGCGCACCTGGACCATGTCGCCGCGGCTGAACCCGCCTTCGGCTTCCAGTATTCCCCCGGCCAGCAGGGAGGCGCCCTTGGCCAGCATCGCCTGCGCGGCGCCGGCGTCCACCACGATCGCGCCGGGCGCCAGCGGCACGGTACGCAGCCAGTGCTTGCGTGCGGCCACGCGCGTGCCGGCAGGATCGAACCGCGTGCCGCGGAATTGGCCTTGGGCCAATCCGGCGACGGTGGACGCGTCGGTGCCGTTGAACAGCCAGGTGCCGATGCCCGCGGCCGAAGCCTTGGCGGCCGCCTCCAGCTTGGTGCGCATGCCGCCGGTGCCGGCGCTGCTGCCGGCCGCGCCGGCCATCGCCATCAGCTCCGGCGTGACCGCCGCCACCCGGTCGATCGGCCGCGCATCGGCGCGGATCCTCGGATTGGCGCTGAAGAAGCCGTCGATGTCGCTGGCGATGAACAGCGCGTCGGCATCGACCAGGGCCGCCACCGCCGCCGCCAGGTTGTCGTTGTCGCCGAGCTTGAGTTCGTCCACCGACACGGTGTCGTTCTCGTTGATCACCGGCACCGCGTCCATGGCCAGCAGCGCGCGCAGGGTGGCGCGGGCGTTGAGGTAGCGGCGCCGGTTGCGCAGGTCGTCGTGGGTCAACAGCACCTGGGCCACGGGACGCGGCAGCAGGCC
>DATHAV010000578.1:0-3227 GCA_035296505.1 Pseudoxanthomonas sp. | reverse complement strand
TCTGCGACTGCCGCAGCGCTTCCTGCGCCTGGACCAGTTCGGCCTCCGCGCGCAGACGCGCCGAGATGTTCCTGGCGTGGTGGAAGGCGCCCACGATGTCCCCGGACTCATCGCGCAGGGGCATGTAGTTGACTTCGTAGTGCGGCTTGGCCCGGTCCGGATCGCCGAACTGTCCGATTATGGTGAAGGCCTCGCCGGCCAGCGCGCGATCCATGAAGCCGCGAAGGATCGAAGCCTGATCCGGTGGAACCGCGTCCGGCAGCACTTCCCACAGAGTCGGATGGTGGCCGAAGATGCGGAAGAACTCGTGTTCATGCGCGCGATTGAAGGCGATGATGCGGTAGTCGGTATCGAACGCGCATACCGGCGATTCGTCGGACTGCACGATGTCCCGGTACAGCCGCAGCGCCGCGGTTCGCTCGGCGACCCGCGCCTCCAGCGTCTCGTTGAGCCCGCGCAGCCGCTGTTCGGCGCGGCGGCGGTTGGAGACGTCGGTAAGCAGCAGCGCCACGCGGTGCGCGCCCGGATCCCCCACGCGCGTGGCGCGGACGTCGTACCAGCGATCGGTCGCGTCGGAGCGTTCCTCGATCCGCTCGGGCCGGCCGGTCATCGCGACCCGGCCGAACGCCTCGAACCAGTGCGCCTCGAAGTCGGGCACCACTTCGCGCACCGTGTGGCCGGGCTTGGCCGCGAAGCCGCTCTGGCGCACGAAGGACGGATTCATCTCGATGTGCCGGTAGTCGACCGCGCGTCCATCCTCGAAGATCATCTCGATCACGCAGAAGCCGTCGTCGATGGTCTCGATCAGCCTGCGGTAGCGCTGCTCGCTCGCGCGCAGCGCGTTTTCCGCCATCCGGCGCTCGTGGATGTTCTCGGTCGAGCCGTACCACTTCACGATCTCGCCGTCGGCGCCGCGCCGCGGGTACGCGCGCGTGTGCGCCCAGCTGTAGTCGCCCGACCTGAGGCGCACGCGATGTTCGACGTCGTAGGGCACGCCGGTGGCCACCGAGCGGATCCAGGCTTCGGTCGTGGGGCCGAGATCGGCCGGATGCAGTCCTTGGCCCCAGGTATCGCCCAACCCGCTGCTGCCGGTCCACTCGTGCCATCGGGCGGCGACCCGGTCGAGCTGGCCATCGGGCGTCGCCGTCCAGGCGACCTGCGGATTGAGTTCGGCGGCGTGGCGGTAATGCTCCTCGCTTTCGCGCAGCCGCGCTTCGCTCTCGCGCAGGGCGGCATCGGCCTCGTGCTCGATGGTCCGGTCGCGAAAGATCTTGAGGTACCCACCGTCGTCCAGCGCCATCGCCAGGCCGGAGCCCCAGAAAAGGCTGCCGTCCTTCCTGACATGCCAGCGCTCGTTGGGCGATCGCCCCTCGCGACGGGCGCGTGCCAGTTCGCGCTCCGGAACGCGCGCAGCCTGATCCTCCGGCACGTACAGCATGCTGCCGGGGCGGCCGATGGTTTCGGCGGCGGCATAGCCGACGATGCGCTCGGCGCCGGTGTTCCAGCTGGTGATGATGCCGTCCGCGTCCAGGGTGACGATCGCGAATTCCTCGGCCCCTTCGACGATCTGGCGGTAGCGGGCCTCGCTCCTGCGCAGGCGCTCCTCCGACTGCTTGCGCTCTATCACCAGCGCCGCGGAAGGGATCACGAAATCCACCAGCTCGAGATCGGCGGGATTGGGCTCGCGCGGCTCGGCGAAGTACATGGCGAAGGTGCCCAGCACGGCGCCGGCGCTCGACAGGATCGGAATCGACCAGCATGCGCGCAATCCATGCGCCAGCGCCAGATCGCGGAAGTCCGCCCAGAGCGGGTGGGTCGCGATATCGGACACGAAGACCGGCGCCCGAGTGTGCACCGCGCGGCCGCAGGATCCGGTATCGGGGCCGACCGCCACGCCGTCGACGGCCTGGTTGTAGGCGGCCGGCAGACTGGGCGCGGCGCCGCGGCGCAGGTGCCTCCCGTCCCCGTCCAGCACCAGGATCGAGGCCAGCACGCCGGAACAGGACAGTCCTTCCACCGCCGCTACGATGGCCTCAAGCGTCTGCTCCAGAGGCGCGTCGCGCACTGCCCGTTCCAGCACGCGGTTCTGGGCTTCGCTCAGCGCCGCGGCCCGGTTGCGGCCAGCTTCGGCGTGCGCCCGCTCGAGCGCGTCCCAGGTCCGTTCGGCCACCGCCTCGATGAGCTGTACCTCGGCATCGGTCCAGGCGCGCGGGCGATCCTGGTGCACGTTGAGGTTCGCGACCAGACGTTCGTTCTTGAGCAGCGGTACGCTGACTAGGGCGCGCACCGAGATCGATTCCAGGACCCCCGCGCTGTCGGTGGTAGCAGGATGCGCGACTACGTCCTTGGCGCACAGGGTTTCGCCTGCCCGCAGACACGCCAGCAGCCTGAGGCCGAAGTCGGCCACGCGCACCTTTTCGGGCAGGTGCGCGACGCCGCCGTCGGTCCAGCCGCCGCGGATCGACGCGTACCCGCTGGCATCATCAATGTTGGCGTAAACCACTCTGGAAGCGCCGAGTTTCTCTCCCAGCATACGCGTGGTCGTCGCTATCACCGCCTCGGGATCGACCAACGTGCGCGTGCGGTCGCCGACGTCCAGGAGAAAGCGCTGGCGCTCCTCGCTGTCGCGCAGTTGCCCGGCGGCGCGGCGTGTTTCGGTGATGTCGCTGGCGGCGCCGAACCATTCCAGGATCTCGCCGTCCCTGCCCAGGATCGGGACGGCGCGCGAATGCGCCCAGCCCAGGCTGCCGTCGGCCCGCCTGACCCGATGCTCCAGTTCGAACAACGCCTTGTGCTCTATCGCGTTTCGAACCGCGCGCATCACCCGAGGCTGGTCCTCGCGGTGGATGTACGCGTCGAGCCAGTCGGTCCGGGGGTCACTGGTAGCGGACAGCAAGCCCTGCCCGTCGAGTTGGCGCATCTCCGACCAGTCGGCGCTCATCCGGTAGATAGAATTGGTGCTGGCGGCGACGAAGGCGCGAAAGCGGCCCTCGCTGCGGCGGATCACCCCCTGCGAACGGTCGCGCTGGATCGCAATGGCGGCGATCCGCGCCCCGAACGCGGCCGCCGCCAGTTCGCGCGCGGTCGGAAGGCGTGTCTCGCCGAAGCCCAGCACAAGCGCCGCAAGCAGGCTTCCGTCGCTGGCGACGACCGGTTCGCAATGGTAGGCGAGGATGCCGTGAGCCAGGCACAGATCGCGCCAGGGACCGGAGTTCGGCATGTCGGCG
>DATHAV010000577.1:0-5802 GCA_035296505.1 Pseudoxanthomonas sp. | reverse complement strand
GAAAGGAACCTACGCATGAACGCCGTAACCACCGCACCGCACAAGACCCAGACCTTCAAGTGGCTGCTGAAGCGCGAGTTCTGGGAAAACCGAGGCGGCTTCCTATGGGCTCCGATCATCACCGGAGCCGTCATTTCAGTGCTTTACCTGGTGCTCGCGGTGATAGGCAGCATCGCCGCTCGCAGGAGCGCCGGCAGCGGTGGCTTGGTGATCAACGGCGATCCACAGGACATGGCGCGCAACATCGGCGCGTTCGGCGACGGCGTGCTGTTGGCGGGCGTGCTGCTGGCGCTGACCGTGCTGGCCTTCGTGGTGTTCTTCTACGCCCTGGGATCGCTGTACGACGACCGCCGCGACCGCAGCATCCTGTTCTGGAAATCGCTGCCGGTGTCGGACCTGCAGATGGTGCTGTCCAAGGCGACCTGGGCCCTGCTGCTGGCGCCGATCATCGCGGTCGCGGTGGGCATCGTGATCGGGCTGGTGCTGTGGGTGATCTCGGCCCTGACCCTGACCGTCAACGGCGTGTCCGCCGGCACCGCGGTGTTCACCCACTCGCATCCGCTGAAGATCGTCGGCGGGGTGCTGGCGTCGCTGCCGGTGTACATCCTGTGGGCCCTGCCCGCGGTGGGCTGGCTGATGCTGTGTTCGGCCTGGGCGCGCAGCAAGCCGTTCCTGTGGGCCGTGCTGCTGCCGGTGCTGGCCTGCGTGACCATCAGCATGGTGCGGATCCTGCCCGGCTCGACGGTTCCGGTGGACAAGGTCTGGTACGCGCTGGTCTACCGCGGCCTGTTGAGCGTGGTGCCGGGCGCCTGGTTCCCGGCGATCGGTGCCGATCCCACCCGCGGCCGCGAGATCAACAGTCCGGATCAACTGGCCAATGCGATCGACTTGACCACCAGCTGGCAGGCCTTCGCCACTGCGGATCTGTGGCTCGGCGTGACCTTGGGCCTGGCCTTCATCGCCGCGGCCATCTACCTGCGCCGCTGGCGCGAACTGGCGGATTGAAGAAGCCGGCCCGGTCGCTTGCCCGGCGCCCTCACCGCACTGCCGACGACAACGCACAAGCTCAAGGAGAAAAACAATGCGCAACCCGATCCTGTCTGGCCTGATTCTATCGAGCCTGATGCTCCTGCCCGCCGCCGCACTCGCCCAGGGTGAGGCCTGCGAGCACGCGCAGCCGCGCAACCTGCAGCTGGATCTGCGCGGGGTGAACACCGTGGTGTTCGAAATCGGCGCCAACCGGCTCGACGTGAGGGCGACGCCCAATGCATCCGGCAAGCTGGAAGGTCGCGCCTGCGCGTCCGATGCCGACCGGCTGGAGCGCATGCAGGTGACCCAGACGCGGTCCGGTTCCACCCTGGTCGTGCGGGCGCTGCGCGATCGGGATTTCGACCGTGGCAGCACGCTGAACCTGGAATGGTTCGGCAGGACGGTCAACAAGTACGCGTACCTGGACCTCGAAGCGAGCGTGCCGGACACGGTCACGGTGCAGCTCAAGGTGGGTTCCGGCGACGCCACCGTCGCCGGCAGCCGGATTCTCAGCGTGGACGTGGGCTCGGGCGACATCAAGGCGTCCGCCATTCGCGGCCTGGTCGCCGCCAGCGTCGGCTCGGGCGACGTGGAGCTGGAGGACATCGGTGCGCTCGAGGTGATATCGGTCGGCTCCGGCGACCTCGTCGCTCGGCGCGTACGCGGCGCGGTGAAGGTCGGCAGCATCGGCTCCGGCGATTTCACCCTCGACGGGGCAAAAGGCAGCGTCGCCATCGGTTCGATCGGCTCCGGCGATGCCAATGTGCGCGACATCGGCGGCGACGTCACCGTGGAGTCGCTGGGGTCGGGCGACATCCAGGCACGCGGAATCCGCGGCGCGTTGAACGTGGCGCGCAAGGGCAGCGGCTCGGTCAACCACGCCCAGATCGCCGGGCGCGTGACTCTTCCGAACGACAACAATTGACAGGACCATGAGGCCCGCCATGAACTTCACCATCCGCAAGTCCCGATCGCTGCTGGCGCTCGCCGCCATCGCGCTGCTCAGCGCCTGCGACCCCGGCACCACGGTTGCCTCCGACACAGGCAGGGTCACGGCCAAGTCGGACCGCGTCATCCTCAGCGCCGACGGCCAGCCCAAGGCCGAGATCACCGGCGCAGGCGAGTTCGTGATCGACGGCAGGAAGATCGAGCTCACCGACGCGCAGCGTGCGCTGCTATTGGACTACCGGCGCGAACTCGACGGCATCACCCAGGACGGCATCGCCATGGGCAAGGAGGGCATGGCCATGGCCGGTGACGCGGTCGCCGCGGCGATCAAGGGTGCGTTTTCGGGCCAGGGTGATTCCGGCAAGGGCGAGGAAGTCGACAAGAGCATCGAGGCACGGGCGCAGGAAATGGAGAACAAGGCGCGGGACATGTGCCGGCGCGTGGTCGCGATCAAGTCCACGCGGGATGCGCTGGCAGCGGCACTGCCCGCGTTCCGGCCCTACGCCAACATCGGCATCAAGGACGCCGAGGACTGCGAAAAGAACCTCGACACGGACCCGGGTGGCGAACCCGCCGCCGAGCCCGCGGACGCAGCGGTGGCCGGCGCGCCCGCGAAGCGGGCCTGAAGCGGCAACCCGCCGCAGGCGCGCATGCGGCGGTCAGCCGCCCTTGCCCTGCACTCCGCCTTTGGCCAGCAGCGCCGGATCGAGCAGCGCGCCGAGTTCCTCCTCCGACAGCCCCGTCGCTTCGCGCGCCACGTCCAGCACCGGGCGGTTCTCGCGGTAGGCCTGCTTGGCGATGGCCGCGCCCTTCTCGTAGCCGATCACCGGGTTGAGCGCGGTGACCAGCATCGGATTGCGGTCCAGCGCGCCGCGAATGCGGTCCTCGCGCACCCGCAGGCCGGCGATGGTGGAGTCGGCCAGCAGCCGCGAGACGTTGGCCAGCAGCGCGATCGATTCGAGCAGGTTGGCCGCGATCAGCGGCAGCGCCACGTTCAACTGGAAGTTGCCGGTCTGCCCGGCCACGGTGATGGCGGTGTGGTGGCCGATCACCTGCGCGCACACCATGACCGTCGCCTCGGGAATCACCGGATTGACCTTGCCGGGCATGATCGAGCTGCCGGGCTGCAGCGCGGGAAGTTCGACCTCGCCCAGCCCCGCCAGCGGCCCGGAGTTCATCCAGCGCAGGTCGTTGGCGATCTTGATCAGGGCCACGGCCAGCGCGTTGAGCTGGCCGGAAAGCTCGACCGCGTCGTCCTGCGCGGCGAGACCCTCGAACTTGTTTTCGGCCGATTCGAACTGCGTCCCGGCGAGCGTGGAGAGGCCTCGCGCCGCGCGCTCGCCGAAGCCCGGATCGGCGTTGATCCCGGTGCCGATCGCGGTTCCGCCCAGCGGCAGGCGGCGCAGGCGCTTGAGGCTGTCGTTCATGCGCTCCTCGGCCGACCGCAGCTGCGCCGACCAGGCCGAGAATTCCTGCTCGAACGTCAGCGGCATCGCGTCCATCAGGTGGGTGCGGCCGGTCTTGACGATGTGGGACAGCGCCCGGCCCCGCTCGTCGATGGTGCGGCGCAGGTGTTCGAGCGCCGGCAGCAGGTCTTCGACCACCGCCAGCTGCGCCGACACCCGGATCGCGGTCGGCACCACGTCGTTGGAGCTTTGCCCGAGGTTGACGTGATCGTTGGGATGCACCAGGGTCTGGCCGTCGCGGCTGGCCAAGGTCGCGATGACCTCGTTCGCGTTCATGTTGGAGGACGTGCCGGAACCGGTCTGGTAGATGTCGATCGGGAACTGCGCGTCGAGCCGGCCCTCGGCCACCTCCATCGCCGCCGCCTGCACCGCCTTGGCCACGTCCTGGGGCAGCAGCCCGAGTTCGGCATTGGCCTGCGCCGAAGCCGCCTTGACCAGCCCCAGTGCGCGGATGAAGCCGCGCGGCATCGGCCGGCCCGAGATGGGGAAGTTCTGCACCGCGCGCTGGGTCTGGGCACCCCACAGCGCGTCGGCCGGTACCTGCAGTTCGCCCATGCTGTCGCGTTCGGTTCTGAAAGAAGCGTTCATCGGATGTCCTTGCACGGGCGCGCGGAGGCCGCTAGCGCGAGCTTTCGAGCATACGCCAGGGCCGGTGCCCGGGGCGTGGCGTAGACTGAGCGGCCACTCGCCGCGCCCTACGCCATGCCGGATTCCGCCCTGCTCGCCCTTTCGCCGCTCGACGGCCGCTACGCCGGCAAGGTCGACGCGCTGCGGCCGATCTTCTCCGAGTACGGCCTGATCAAGGCGCGGGTGCGGGTGGAAATCGAATGGCTGCTGGCCCTCGCCGGCGAGCCGAAAATCGCGGAGCTGCGGCCTTTCTCGCCCGCCGCCGCGCAGCGGCTGCGCGTTCTGGCCGAAGATTTTTCGGTGGAAGACGCGGCGCGGGTGAAGGCCATTGAGCGCACCACCAACCACGACGTCAAGGCGGTGGAGTACTTCCTCAAGGAGCGGCTCGAGGACGACGCGGAGCTGGGGCCGGCGCTGGAGTTCATCCACTTCGCCTGCACCAGCGAGGACATCAACAACCTCGCCTATGCGCTGATGCTGGAACAGGCCCGAAGCGAGGTGCTGCTGCCGGCGCTGGACCGCATCATCGACCGCTTGCGCGCGCTGGCCCACGCCCACGCCGCCCAACCGATGCTCTCGCGCACCCACGGCCAGACCGCCTCGCCCACCACCCTGGGCAAGGAGATCGCCAACGTGGTCGCGCGCCTGCAACGCCAGCGCGCGCAGATCGCCGCGGTGGAGCTGACCGGCAAGATCAACGGCGCGGTCGGCAACTACAACGCGCACGTGGCCGCCTATCCCGACGTGGACTGGCCGGCGTTCGCCCAGCGCTTCGTCGAAGGACTGGGGACCGCGTTCAACCCCTACACCACCCAGATCGAGCCGCACGACACGGTGGCGGAGGTCGGCGACGCCATCCGCCGCGCCAACACCGTCCTCATCGACCTGGCGCGCGACGTGTGGGGCTACATCTCGCTGGGTTACTTCCGCCAGCGGCTGAAGGAGGGCGAGGTCGGCTCCTCGACCATGCCGCACAAGGTCAACCCGATCGATTTCGAGAACGCGGAAGGCAACCTGGGCCTGGCCAATGCGCTGTTCGAACACTTCGGGGTCAAGCTCCCGATCAGCCGCTGGCAGCGCGACCTGACAGATTCGACCGTGCTGCGCGCGCTGGGCACCGCCTTCGGCCACACCTTGGTGGCGCTGGACTCGCTGGGGAAAGGGCTGGACAAGGTGACCGTGGCCCCGGAGCGGCTCGACGCGGACCTGGACGCGGCCTGGGAAGTGCTGGCCGAAGCCGTGCAGACGGTGATGCGCCGCCACGGGCTGCCCAATCCGTACGAACGGCTCAAGGCGCTGACCCGCGGCCAGGGCATCACCGCGGAGTCGATGCGTGCGTTCATCGATTCGCTGGCGCTTCCCGAGGACGCGAAACAGCGGCTGCGGGAAATGACGCCCGGGAGCTACACCGGTCTTGCCGAGCGATTGGCGGGTGAAATCTGAGTGCTTCGAAACGCGCCGATCGAAACGACCGACCATGCCCAAGGCGCGGTGGAAACGCTGCGCCCGGAGAGGGAGCGCTCGCTGACGCGCCATGCGCTCCTGAGCTTGGAGTTGCTTCGGCGCATGGGAAACGAAGCAGGCACGACCGGCGCGGTCAGATCGCGACGCCACGATGCCTGCCGCACGAAGCCTTCCCTCTGGACCTCGCATCCAATCACCCGGGACCGGTCCCGCAGCGCGCGCTCGATGCGGGCCTGTGCAGGAGCAGGAAATCGAGTTCCGCAAGGCA
>DATHAV010000576.1:0-2592 GCA_035296505.1 Pseudoxanthomonas sp. | reverse complement strand
GGCCTCAATCCGCGGCGCACCGGCCTGCTGCGGGCCCTGCGCGCCATGGGCGCCAATATCGTCGAGGAAAACCACGGGCTGCAGGGCGGCGAACGCGTGGCCGATCTGCGCGTCCGGCACGCCCCGCTGCACGGTATCGAGGTGCCCGAACACCTGGTGCCGGACATGATCGACGAGTTCCCGGCGCTGATGGTCGCCGCCGCCTGCGCCGATGGTGCGACCCGCATCAGCGGCGCGGCCGAGCTCCGGGTGAAGGAATCCGACCGGCTGGCGGCGATGGGCGCGGGCCTGCGCACTCTCGGGGTGGACATCGAGGAAACCCCCGATGGCGCCACGATCGTGGGCACCAGGCTGCGGGAGGGCGCGATCGAGAGCCACGGCGACCACCGCATCGCGATGGCGTTCGCGGTGGCCGCGCAATGCGCCTCCGGGCCGGTACGCATCGCGGACGTGTCCAACGTGGCCACGTCCTTTCCGGGGTTCGACCGGCTCGCGGCGGACGTCGGTTTCGGCGCATTTATTCGCGCTTGAAATCCACCGGCAGCACCACGGCGCCGGCGACCGCCTTGCCGTCGCGCAGCGCCGGTTCGAAACGCCAGTCAAGCGCGGCACTGGTCACGGCGCGGTCGAGGTCGCGGCTGCGTTCCCCGCTGCGCCGGACCACGCGCACATCGGTAGGCACGCCGTCGGCGCCCACTTCGACAAGCACACTCACGCTGCCCTCGATGCCCGAGCGCAGCGCCCGCGCCGGATAGCGCGGCGTCTGGTTGCTCTGCAGCGGCACGGGGTCCCGGCTCAGCGGTGCCGGCCTGCGCGCCGGTTTGGCCACTGGCCTGGTGGCCGGACGCGCCGGTGGTTCGCCGGGCCGGGCAGCGATGGCGGGCGATCCTTTCTCGGCGGCGGTCGGGAGCGTCTCTTCCGGTTCGGCGGCGCTGGTGAGCGTCTGTTCCTGTCCGGTGGTCGCCGGCGTTTCCACCTGCGGCAACGCCTGTGGGGACACCGTCGCCGGCCGCTGGCTGTACCACCAGAAGCCCAGCGCGATCAACGCGACGAGCACCACGGTCCACAGAACCCCAGCGCTGTTGCCGCGACGAGGCGGGATCTCGTCGGCCTCGGGCGCGGACGTGGCGTGGTCGTCGACGTCGTGGGGGTCAGGCGTGGACATGGCCAGTTCCTGGGGGAGGTCCAGAGAGAGTCGAAAAATGCACGGCCGAACGTTGGTTTTCCGTAATGGCGTGAATTTCGCTTATCCGGGCAGTCGTCAGTCCACCGTGAAGTCGATCGGCACCACCAGATTGCCCGCCACCGGCCGGCCATCGCGCTGGCCGGGTCGAAAGCGCCACTGGCGCACCGCTTCCATGGCCGCGCGATCGAGATCCCGGGAGCCGCTTTGCCGCACCAGCGCGACGCCGGCCGGCATTCCGCGGACGTCCACTTCCACGCGCACCAGCACCGTGCCGCCTTCGCCCCGGCGCAGCGCGGCTGGCGGATAGCGCGGGGCGGGCGTCTGCCCCGGCATCGGAACCGGCTGCTCGCCCGGAGCCATTGCGACTGCCTCCCCGGCACCCGGCTGGACAGGCCCCGAGGACTCGGGCGCGTCGGGCGCGTCGGGCGCCTGCTCCACCGTTGGCGGGGGCGCTTCGACCAGCTGCGGACGCGGTTCCGAGGGCGCGCCGGCATCGGGCATGTCGCTGGCGCCTTCGCCGGGAGGCAATGGCTGCGGCAACGGATCGAGCTCATCCAGCGGCTGGCCGGTATTGGCGGCCTCCACCCGGTAGAACCCGCTGTCGCGCCCCGACCACCAGACGATGACGAACAGCAGCAGGCCGATGGCGAAAGCGATGGCGGCCACCCGCAGCGCGCTGCGCGGCAGGCGGAAGACGTAGTGCGGCGATCCGGGCGGCGGGGTAGGCATGGCGGCGGCTTGTTCTGGAGGGCCGGCCCGATTCTGGCACAGCGTCCGCGGGCGAGGCGGTGGAAGGCGTAACAAGCGATAATCGCCGGCCCCTTCACAAGAACATCCGCATGCTCGATCCCGTCCTGCTCCGCTCCCGGCCCGCCGAACTCGCCCGGCGGCTCCGCGCCAGCCGCCGCTACGCGCTGGACGTGGCAGCCCTGGAATCGCTGGAGGCGGCGCGCAAGCAGCTGCAGGCCCGCACCCAGGAGCTGCAGAACCTGCGCAATACCCGCTCCAAGGCGATCGGCCAGGCCAAGGCCAAGGGCGAAGATGCGTCGGCGCTGATGGCGGAGGTCGCCGGGTTCGGCGAGGAGCTGAAGCAGTCCGAAGTCGAGCTCGAAAACCTGCGCGACCGCATTGAGGCGGTCGCATTGGAGATTCCCAACCTGCCGCACGACAGCGTGCCGCCGGGCGCGGACGAATCGGCCAATGTCGAACAGCATCGCTGGGGCGAGCCGCGGCAGTTCGACTTTGCGATCAAGGACCATGTGGAACTCGGCGCACGCCACGGCTGGCTGGACGCGGACGCGGGCGCGAAGTTGTCCGGCGCGCGCTTCACCGTGCTGCGCGGCCAGCTGGCGCGCCTGCACCGCGCCCTGGCGCAGTTCATGCTGGATCTGCATGCCAATGAGCAT
>DATHAV010000575.1:0-3886 GCA_035296505.1 Pseudoxanthomonas sp. | reverse complement strand
TCCTCTTCCAGCACGGTGTCGTCTAGCGCCCCGCGGTCGATGCAGGTATTGGCGCCGATCTCGCAGTCGTCTCCGATGCGCACGCCGCCCAGCTGCGGCACCTTGATCCAGCGTCCGGCATCCATCGCCAGGCCGAAGCCGTCGGCGCCCAGCACCGCGCCCGGGTGGATGCGCACGCGCTGGCCCAGGCGCACGCGCGTCACCAGGGTCACGCGCGCGTCGAGTTCGCAGCCGTTTCCGATGTCGCAGTCCTCGCCGATCGTGCAGCCGGGGCCGACCACGCAGCCCGCGCCGATGCGGGTACGGGCACCGACGGCGACGAACGGTCCGACGCTGGCGCTGGCGTCGATCCTCGCCGACGGATCGATCGCCGCGCTTGGATGCAAGCCCGGCGCGGCGGCAGGCGCGGGGTCGAAGAGCGCAGCGATTTTCGCGAACGCAATATAGGGATCTTTTGCGATCAGTGCGGTCCGAGGCGCGGCGTCGGCGTCGCCGTCGCGCACCACCACCACCGATGCCCTGGTCTCCCGCAGCTGCGCGCGATAGCGTGGATTGGCCAGGAAGGCGAGCTGCCCTGGGCCGGCTCCGGACAGCGTCGCCACGCCGTGCACGGGAGCGCCGCCGTCGCCGTGCAGAATCAGGCCGAAACGTTCGGCGAGTGCGCCGGCGGTGATGGGGGAGGTTTCCACGCCGCGCAGTTTAGCTTCTTGGGCAGTCGGCAAAGACCGAGGCCCGGACGAATCCGGGCCTGGCGGGTGTCGCATGAGGTGGATACGGGCCCAAACCTCTTGTCAGAACGCGCCGCCGAAGGTGAACTGCAGGCGTTCGATCTCGTCCTCGTCCTCCCTGCGCAGCGGGAACGCATAGCTGATCGAGATCGGCCCGACCGGCGCCCGCCACAGCAGGGCCACGCCGGTCGAAACGCGCAATTCGCCCCCGTCGAAATCGTCGGTGCCCGCGAACACGTTGCCGAAGTCCACGAAGGCCGAAACGCGCGCCGCCTTGGAATCGAACAGCTTCGGGAAATACATCTCCAGCGAACCGGTGGTCTTCAGCGCGCCGCCCAGCGGCTGCCCACGGAAGCCACCGATCTGCCCCGAGCGGGGTCCCAGGGTGTTGTCGCGGAAGCCGCGGACCGAACGTACGCCGCCGGCGTAGAAATTCTCGAAGAACGGCAGGCCTGTGGCCGTTATCGTCTCCACGTAGTCCGCCGACGCAGGCGTGCAATTGACGGTCTGCACCGGGTTCGGATTGGCCAGGGTGGGAGCGGTATAGCAGACGTCGCGTACGATATCGCTTCCGTAGCTGTCGCCGTAGCCGATCTCGGCGCGGGTGTTGAGTACCAGCGAGGGGCTGAGGGGCCAGTATTTGGAGAACTCGTAGTTGAGCTTGTAGTACTCGATCGTGGAGCCGGGAAGCGTGATCTCGGCCGACACCCTTTGGTACATGCCGCGGGTAGGCATGAAGTAGTCGTTGCGCGTGTCGCGGGCCCAGCCCAGCTCGGTGCGCCAGGCGTGGAATGTACGCTGACCGACCGCGTCGATGTACTCGATGATTGATTGCGGCGTCGAGCCCGGGAAGGCGAGGATCTCGTTGGTGTCGATGCCGAAGCTCGCCGACACCGTGTCGTTCTCGGTGATCGGCAGGCCCAGAACGCCCTGCGCCGCCGCGCTGGTGGTCGAATACTGCGCCGTGTTGAAGCTCGAGTAGTCGAACTCGCGCAGCGACAGGTTGTAGCCCAGCGACATGCCCTCGTCGGTAAAGAACGGGTTGAGGAAGGAGAACGAGTAGCGCTGAAGGAAGTCGCTGCGCTGCGCCTCCACCGACACCCGGTTGCCGCTGCCGAGGAAGTTGTTCTGCGACAGCTGGATCGAGGTCGTCAGGCCCGACAGCTGCGAGAAGCCGAGCCCGAACACGAAGCTGCCCGAGGTGGTTTCCTTGACCGTGTAGACCACGTCCACCTGGTCGCTGGTGCCGGGTACCGCGGGAGTTTCCACGTCCACCTTCTCGAAGTAGCCCAGCCGCTGCAGGCGGATCTTGGACCGGTCGATCGCGGCCTGCGAGTACCACGCGCCCTCGAACTGGCGCATCTCCCGGCGCAGCACCTCGTCGGCCGAACGCGTGTTGCCCCTGAACACGATCCGGCGCACGTTCACCCGCGGCCCCGGCACCACCTGCAGGTTGATCGCCACCGTGCGGTTTTCCCGGTCCACGGTCGGGATCGGGTTCACCTCCGAAAACGCGTAGCCGATGTTGGCCAGGGTCGAGGTGATCGCATCGGAGGTGAACTCCAGCAGCGCGCGCGAGAACACCTGGCCTTCCTTCACCAGCACCAGGCGCTCGACGTCCTCCAACGGCAGCACCGTGTCGCCGGTGACCTTGACCCCGGAGATCTTGTACTGCTCGCCCTCGGTCACCCCGGCGGTGATGAACATGTCGCGCTTGTCCGGGCTGATCGACACCTGGGTCGAGTCGAGCGAGAAGTCGACATATCCGCGGTCGAGGTAGAACGAATTCAGGCGCTCGATGTCGCCGGAAAGCTTCTCCTTGGAGTACTGGTCGTCGCGCCGGTACCAGGACAGCCAGTTGCTCTCGCGCGACTCCCAGGTGTCCAGGATGTCCTCGTTCTCGAACTTTTCGGTGCCCACCAGGTTGACGTGGCGGATCTTGGCCGGCTTGCCTTCCTTGACCCCGATGGTGACGTCCACGCGGTTGCGGTCCAGCTGGCTGACCGTGGGGGTGATCTCGACGTTGTACTTTCCGCGGTTGTTGTACTGGCGGGTCAGCTCCTGCGTCACGCGGTCCAGGGCCAGGCGGTCGAAGGTCTCGCCCTCGGCCAGGCCGATGTCGCGCAGGCCGGTCATCAAGTCTTCGGTCTTGATGTCCTTGTTGCCGGTCAGGGTCAGCTTGTTGATCGCCGGCCGCTCGGTCACGGTGATCACCAGGATGTCGCCCTGGCGGTCGAGGCGCACGTCCTCGAAGAAGCCGGTCTTGTACAGCGCGCGGATGGCTTCGCCGGCGCGCGTGGCATCGACCGTGTCCCCGCGCTCGATCGGCAGGTAGGTCAGCACCGTGCCGGTGGAAATGCGCCGCAGGCCGTCGATGCGGACGTCGCTGGCGGTGAAGCCGCCGGCCGCTGCAGGGGTGCCGCTGGCGACCGGGGCCGGGCTGGATTCCGTCGTCTGCGCCCAGGCCGGCACGGCCATGGCCGAAGCCAGAGCGAGGGCAAGCACGCGGCGGGTGGGGAGTTGCGTCATCGTCACATCCGATTGGAGAAAAGCGCTGCGGGCGCAGCGCGTGCCTGCCTGATCGCAGGGGTTTGCCGAAGAAAAACCGGCGCAAAAGCGGTCGACGGGAAAAGCGGGGCCATCAGGTCATCAGGCGCAGTATGTCGTTGTAAAAGGCCAGACCCATCAGGCTGGCCAGCATGGCCAGACCCACGTATTGCCCATTGGCCATGGCGCGTTCGCTGAGCGGAGAGCCTTTGACCAACTCGATAAGGTAATACAGCAGGTGGCCGCCGTCCAAGACCGGGATCGGCAGCAGGTTGATGATCGCCAGGCTGAGCGACAGCAGCGCCAGGAAATACAGGAACCAGTCCAGGCCGCGCTTGGCGGTGGCGTTGGCCACCTGGGCGATGGTGATGGGGCCGGAAATATTCCTGACCGAGGCATGTCCGGTGAGCATGCGCCGGATCATGCCCAGCGATTCGGAGGTCAGGCGTCCGGTTTCGCGGAACGCGGCGGGAATGGCCGCCAAAGGCCCGAACTGCTGCACGGCGTCGTACCGGGGCGCCTGCTGCGGCGGGGCGACGCCCAGCGCCCAGTACTCGCGCCCGCTGGCGGGGTCGCGATGCCGCGCCGGCTGGATCTCCAGCGCCAGGCGC
>DATHAV010000574.1:0-1615 GCA_035296505.1 Pseudoxanthomonas sp. | reverse complement strand
GCCTACACCGAGGCGCAGATACGGGCGCTGGTCGCGCTGCTGGGCCGGCTGGCCGAAGAGATCCCGTCGCTGCGCTACATCGAAGGCCACGAGCAGCTGGATACGGACGAGGTGCCCGCCAGCGACGATCCGGCGCTACGGGTGCGGCGCAAGCGCGACCCGGGGCCGCTGTTCCCGTGGGCGCGGGTGATGTCGAAGGTCCGCCTGCAGCGCCTGGCGCCGTAGGCGCGGCGGCAACCGCGCGGCCGCATCGCAGAGTGAACGGCTCGCCGGTCGGCGCCCGCCGCCGCAGGGCCGGGTCGGCCCGCTCGGTATAATTCGGCGACGCACGCAAACAGGTTTTCCGCCTTGCCGCCTTCGCCCGAACCCGTCGTCTCCGAGCTGATCGAACTGCTGTCGCTGGAGCGGCTGGAAAACAACCTTTTCCGCGGCCAGAGCCGAGACATCGGCACCAAGTACGTGTTCGGCGGCCAGGTGCTGGGGCAGGCGCTTTCCGCGGCCCAGGCGACCGTGGCCGGGGCGCGCACGGTGCATTCGCTGCATGCCTATTTCCTGCGCGCCGGCGACATCGAGCACCCGATCGTCTACGACGTGGACCGCACCCGCGACGGCAGCAGTTTCTCGGTGCGCCGGGTCACCGCGATCCAGCACGGCAAGGTGATCTTCTTCTGCGCCGCCTCGTTCCATGAACAGGAGCCAGGCGTCGAGCACCAGCTGAAGATGCCCGAGGTGCCGCAGCCCGAGGACATCGAGCCTTCGCCCCCGGTCCCGCCCGAAGTCATGGCCACGCTGCCGCACAAGGTGCAGCGCTGGCTGTCGCGCGGGGGGCCGTTCGAATTCCGCCACGTCGGGCTGTCCGCTACGGGCCGGCACGACGAGCTCAACCCGCCCAAGCGGCCGCCGTTCCAGCAGGTGTGGTTCCGCCTCGGCGAGCGGGTCGGCGACGCGCCCGAGCTGCACCATGCGCTGCTGGCCTACGCCTCGGATTTCCAGCTGCTGGGCACCGCCAACTATCCGCACGGCATCAGCTACTACCAGCCCAACGTGCAGATGGCTTCGCTGGACCACGCGCTGTGGTTCCACCGCCCGTTCCGTGCCGACGACTGGCTGCTGTACTCGATCGACAGCCCCAGTGCGCA
This sequence comes from Pseudoxanthomonas sp., assembly GCA_035296505.1. Classification (GTDB taxonomy): domain Bacteria; phylum Pseudomonadota; class Gammaproteobacteria; order Xanthomonadales; family Xanthomonadaceae; genus Pseudoxanthomonas_A. Next base: position 476 of record DATHAV010000574.1, on the reverse strand, counting down.
GGACTCGCGCGGCCTGGCCCGCGGGCAGATCTTCAACCGCGACGGCGTGCTCGTCGCCAGCACCGCGCAGGAGGGCCTGATCCGGGTCCTGCCCGAGGGTGCGGCGGGCGGTGTCGTTGCCGACAGGGAATAAGCCATGCGCCAGGTCTTCACCAGCCTGCGGATCGAAACCGTGGAAGGCGTCGCCCGCCTGCTCGAGGAGGCGGGCATCGAGGTGCATCTGGCCAACGGCCGCTCCTACCACAGCAAGCGCGGCGGGCTTTTCAGCTACGCCGAGCCGATGCAGGTCAAGCAGCAGCCCAGCCTGTGGGTGCGGCGTGCCGAAGACCAGCCCAGGGCACGCGAGATCCTGCGCCAGGCCGGGTTGCTCGCCAGCACGCGCAAGGACGAGCCTTCCTCGTACGTGTTCACGCGCGAGCCCAAGGACGACAGCCCCAAGCGGCCGCTGGCCTGGAAGATCCGCATCGCCCTGCTGA
>DATHAV010000573.1:0-3489 GCA_035296505.1 Pseudoxanthomonas sp. | reverse complement strand
ATAGGGTGAGGCCTTGGCCACCCTACCCGTACACGCCCGGTTCGCCCGGCGGCCGGGTCTTGAAGCGGCGGTGGATCCACAGGTACTGCGACGGCACGCGGCGCGCCATCGCCTCGATCGAGGCCATCACCCTCGCGGTGTCGGCGGCGGCATCGCGCGAAGGAAAGTCTTCGAACGCCGGCGACAGCGTCAGCGTATAGCCGCCGTCGGCGCGGCGTTCGTGGGCGAAGGCGATCACCCGCGCGCCGGACAGGCGCGAGAGCTGGTGGGTCGAGGTCAGGCTGTAGGCCGGCTGGCCGAAGAACGGCACGAATACGCTTTCGCCGCGCCGCGTGTCCTGGTCCGGCGCGAACCACAGCAGCCCGCCCTGCTTGAGGTGCTTCAGCGCAGGCCGCAGCTCCTCGCGCGTGAACATCGCCTGCGCATAGCGCAGGCGCCCGCGCTTGACCGCCCACTCCATCGCGCCCTGATCGTGCGGGCGGTACATGCCGGCCAGCGGCGCGTAGTCGCACATCAGGCGCGCGGCGATTTCGAGCGTGGTGAAGTGGCCGGAGATGACGATCACCCCGCGCCCGCCTTCGCGCGCCGCCTGCAGGTGTTCCAGGCCCTCCACGCGCAGATCGCGGCGCATCGGCTCGACGCTGCCCCACCACGCGCGCGCGAACTCGAACAGTCCGATCCCCAGCTCCCCAAAGCTGCTGCGCACCAGGGCCTCGCGCTGCGCCGGCGTCATGGCCGGAAAGCACAGCGCGATGTTGCGGGCCGCGATTCCGCGGCGGCGGCGCAGCGTCGCGTACAGCATCCCGCCCAAGCCGCGCCCGAGTGGGCGCTGCAGCGCCCACGGCAGCCGCGCCAGCAGCGCCGCCACCGCGATGCCCAGCCACGAGGCCCACTGCCGCGGCCCCAGCGGCGCCGGGCCGGCCTGGGTAGGCGAGGCCGCGATGGCGCGGCTGGACGTGCCGGGATCGGTCATGGCGCGATTGTAAGGGTTCGGTTGGTTATCCTTCGGCGATGCGCATCGACCCCACCGAGCGTTTGCTGCGCGGCCTGTACTCGGCTGCGCTCTACCTGCTTACGCCGGTCACGGTCTATCACCTGATCTGGCGGGGCTTTCGCGTACGCGACTACTTCCAGCGCTGGAACGAGCGCTACGCTTCCTATGACGCGCCGGCCAAGCGCATCGACATCTGGCTGCACGCGGTATCGGTGGGCGAGGTCAACGCCTCGGCGCCGGTGGTCGACGCGCTGCGCCGCGCGCATCCGCAGCTGCGCTGGCTGATCACCACCATCACTCCGACCGGTTCGGCGCGCGTGCGCGCGCTGTGGGGGGATGAGGTGGAGCACGTGTACGCGCCCTACGACCTGCCGGGCGCGGTACGCCGGTTCCTGGCCCACTACCGGCCGCGCCTGGCGCTGATCATGGAAACCGAGCTGTGGCCCAACCTGCTGTTCGCGTGCCGCGACCACGGCGTCCCCGGCTACATCCTCAACGCGCGCCTGTCGGCGCGTTCGCTGCGCGGCTATCGCATGCTGGCGCCCCTGATCGCGCGCGTGGTGCGCACCGCGCGGCGCATCGGCGCACAGTCGCATGCCGACGCGAAGCGTTTCGTGGCCCTGGGCGCGGCGGCCGCGTGCGTGGTCGATACCGGCAACCTCAAGTTCGACATCGCCACGCCGCCCGGGCTGGCCGATTTCGCGCTGCGCTTCCGCGACAGCGTCGGCGAGCGTCCGGTGTGGATCGCGGCCAGCACCCACGAAGACGAGGAGGCCGCGGTCGTCGCCCTGCACCGGCGCCTGCGCCAGCGTTGGCCCGAGCTGCTGCTGCTGTGGGCGCCGCGCCACCCGGAGCGTTTCCCGCGCGCCATCGAGCAGGCGCAGGCCGCCGGCCTGAAAACCGACACCCGGCGCGGCATGGAGTGGCCGGGCGTCGACGCCGACGTGTTCGTGGTCGACACCCTGGGCGAACTGATGGCGTTCTACGCCTGCGCCGACGTCGCCTTCGTCGGCGGCAGCCTGCAGCCGGTCGGCGGCCACAACCTGCTGGAGCCGGCGGCGGTCGGCACGCCGATGGTCACCGGGCCGCACCTGCACAACTTCGCCGAAATTTCCCGGCGCCTGCGCGAAGCGGGCGCGCTGGAGATCGGACGCGACGCCGCCGCGGTCGGCGATGTCCTGCAGCGTCTGCTGGAACGCGCCGACGTGCGCGCCAGCATGCGCCGCAACGGCCGGACCCTGGTCCGGCAGGGACGCGGCGCACTCGAGCGAACGTTGGAAATGATCGCGCCCGACCTGCCGACCGCGGATTTGGAGCCCTCAGGCGCGGCGTAGCGCTCGCGCATCGAATCGCGGTTGCTCGGCATCACCATTGCCCGCGTGGCCGCGCAAGCGGCCGCCCGCCGCTGCGCTCGTGCAAACGATCGGCCAGGCAAACGAAAGGCGGACCGCGATCCGCCTTCGCACCGCTATCCGAAGCAGCTTCCTCTTACGGGTTCCCAGGCGTCAGCCGCGCGTCCGCCTCGGCGCTGAGCAAGCGGTTGATGGCCTGCACGCTGGCCACGTCGATGGTGCCGGCCGCCTGCTCCAGCAGCAGGCGGTTCTGCAGGAAGTTGTAGCGCGAGAGTGCGTATTCGCGTTCGGCGTTGAACAGGGTCTGCTGGTTGTTCAACACGTCCAGCACCGTGCGCGTACCCACTTCCAGGCCCACCTGCGAAGCGTTGTAGGCGCTGCGCGCCGACAGCACCGCGTTCTTGCGCGCCTCCACTTCGCTGATGCCGGCCACCAGGGTCTGGTAGGCGTTGCGGGTGTTGCGTACCAGCGCGCGCTTCTGCTGTTCGAGTTCGGCGCTGGCCACGTCACGCTGGGCCAGGGCCTGGCGCACCTGCGACTGCACCAGGCCGCCGGAGAAGATCGGCACGCGCAGGGTCAGCCCCAGGTTGGGGCCGCGGCTTTCGCTGTCGGAGGGAATGGTGCCGCCCTGGAAGCTGATGTCGCTCCAGGAGGCCTGGTCGCCGTAGCCGCCGCTCAGGTACAGCGTGGGCCAGTGCCCGCTGCGCGCGGTCTCGACGTTGGCCTCGAACGACTGCAGCTGGAATTGCCGCGCCCGCAGCGCCGGATTGTTCTGCACCGCGGCGGCGACCCAGCCGTTAACGTCCTGCTCGGTCGGCAGCGCCGGCTGGAAATCCTGCGGCAGGCTCTTGAGGTTGCGCACCGGCTCCCCGGTCAGCTCCACCAGCGCCTGGTAGGCGTCTTCCAGCGCATTGCGGGTGACGATGGTGTTGGCCCGCGCCCCGTCGTATTGCGCGCGCGCCTCGTACACGTCGGTGATCGGCGCCAGGCCCACTTCCAGGCGCTTGTCGGCGAAGTCGAACTGCTTCTTGAGCGCCTCTTCCTGCGCCTGGGCCGCCGCCAGCGTCTCCAGCGCGACCAGCACGTTGAAGTAGGCCGCCGAGGTGCGGGTGATCAGCGAATCGCCGGCCGATTCTAGCTGGA
>DATHAV010000572.1:0-6717 GCA_035296505.1 Pseudoxanthomonas sp. | reverse complement strand
ATGCAAGAAAGGACACTGGCGTTTGCGCCTGTGCCGAGGCGGCGGCCGGCAGTCCATCGATCCTTCCGGGATAATGGGCGCTTTCTCTGCGGGCGCCGCCATGAACCAGAAGACCATCCTCAACGACACCCACCGCGCGCTCGGCGCCAAGATGGTCGACTTCGGCGGCTGGGACATGCCGATCCACTACGGCTCGCAGATCGACGAACACCACCAGGTGCGGCGCGACGCGGGCATGTTCGACGTCAGCCACATGACCGTGGTCGATCTGCACGGCCGGCGCACCCGCGAGTTCCTGCGGCGGCTGCTGGCCAATTCGGTCGACAAGCTCAAGAAGCCGGGCAAGGCGCTCTACACCTGCATGCTCAACGAGCAGGGCGGAGTGATCGACGACCTCATCGTCTACTTCATCGACGAGGGGTTCTTCCGCCTGGTGGTCAACGCGGCCACCCGCGACAAGGACCTGGAGTGGATCCAGCGCCACGCGAATGCGTTCGATGTGGCGGTGAAAGAGCGTCCCGAGTTCGCGATGATCGCGGTGCAGGGACCCAATGCGCGCGCGCGCGCGCTCGGACTGCTGGACCCGCAGGATCGCGCCGCGGCCGAGAAACTCACGCGATTCGCCGCGGTCCAGGTCCGCACCGCCGACGGGGTGCCGCTGTTCGTGGCGCGCACCGGCTACACCGGCGAAGACGGCTTCGAGATCGTGCTGCCGCAATCCGATACGGTCGCCTTCTGGACCTCGCTGCTGCAGGCGGGAGTGAAGCCCGCGGGCCTCGGCGCGCGCGACACTCTGCGGCTGGAGGCGGGCATGAACCTCTACGGCCAGGACATGGACGAGAGCGTGACGCCCTATGAAGCGGCGCTGGCTTGGACAGTGGTTTTGGACGACCGCGACTTCATCGGCCGCAGCGTGCTGCAGTCCCAGGCGGATGCGGGCGCGCCGCGCCAGCTGGTCGGACTGGTGATGGACGAGAAGGGCGTGCTGCGCCACGGACAGAAAGTCCTGACCGCCAACGGCGAAGGCGAGATCCTTTCGGGCACGTTCTCGCCGAGCCTGGGCAAGGCGATCGCCTTCGCGCGTATTCCGGCAGGCGAACCGGGCGCCGTGCAGGTCGACATCCGCGGGCGCGCGGTGCCGGTGCGGCAGGTGCGTTTTCCGTTCGTGCGCGAAGGCCAGCCGCAGCCCGGCGTGCTGGAATGAGGCGCGGCCGTCACACTTCCCCAACGCCCTTCGTTCGCTAAACTAGCGCCACCCGTCCTCATTCCACGTGCATTGGAGCAGCCCATGAGCGAGATACCCGGCGACCTCAAGTTCCTCAAGTCCCACGAATGGGCGCGCGTCGAAGGCAGCGGCCGGGTCACCGTCGGCATTTCCGACCATGCGCAGGGCCTGCTGGGCGATCTGGTCTACGTGGAACTGCCCAACGTCGGCGACCGTGTGGAAGCGGGCAACGCGGCGGCGGTGGTCGAATCGGTCAAGGCGGCGTCCGACGTCTACAGCCCGCTCACCGGCACCGTGGTGGAGGTCAACTCGGATCTCGCCGACAAGCCCGAGACGATCAACGAGGACGCTTACGGGGAAGGCTGGATCTTCGTGCTGGAAATCGAGGAGCCCGATCAGCTCAACGACCTCCTGGAGCCGGACGACTACGCCGAGCTGCTGGAAGAGGACGAGCACTGACCGAAGCCTTCAACGGTGCTGCTGCCGGCCGCCCAGTGCGGCCGGTTTGCTGTGCGGGTCGCGAACTGCGGATGTCCGCCGCGTTGCCTGGGCGGGACGCATGTGCGGATGCATGTGCGACCGGCCGGTAGCGGACGTCGCCGCATTGGTCTCCGCACCCATCGTTGGACAGGCGGCCAGCGCCAGCTCTCGACGGTACGGGCCGTTCGCGCCACTGCGGCAAGGCAACCGCTTCACCCGCGCGTTCGTCGGCGCACGACCACTCCGAGCGACGCCTCGTTCCAATGCCACTGCACGCAGGACACGTCGCCGCAACGCGAAAAAGTTCGCGCAAAACCGCGCATCCGGACTCGTGCATTGCCAAAAAGCGGCGCCGCTGCGCGCCGGTTGCGGCTGCTGTGTTTAGACACGGGCAAGCGTCGTGCGAACAGATCGAAGGTGCGAGCGCAGCACGCGCTCGCAGCGACCGCGGCATGCGAAAAGCAGGAGACCGCATTTTTTACGGCGTTTTGAAAAAAGCTTGCGGACGCTCGCGGGTCGAGAGGCAGTCGATAGCATCGCTCGCGTCGCGTGCAGCCGATGCGCGAGCGCAAGAGCCGGCGATGATCGGGCAAAAATAACCTTGCGAAACTGTTGACACATTGAAAAAGCGTGATTAGGTTTCGCCCAGCAGACCTTCCTGCGGAAGCAAGTGAGCCGCGTCATCGCGACCACGCAGAAAACGAAAGGACCTTCCACTCGTACCCTCTGCATAGAGGACGTCGGTCCCGCTTCCCTCGAAAAACCAAGGGACACTTTCGAACTCGACGCTCGTCCTATTCCTCACGGGCAGTCCGTTGTCTGCGCTTCGGCGCATGCGGACCGCGGCTTTTCGCCGCGGCCGCGCTCCATCCGCTCCGACGCGCCCGGCGCGTCGACGGCTGCCTGCGGGTCCGACTCCCGCGGCGTTTCATTGCAACTGGGCTCAATAAACGGATGATCCATCCATAGTTCACTGACGAGGAGCCATCACATGGCAACGAAGAAAGCTGCAGCAAAGAAAAAGCCGGCCAAGAAGGCCGCCAAGAAAGCCCCCGCCAAGAAAGCCGTGAAGAAGGCGGCAAAGAAGGCAACCAAGAAGGCCGCCAAGAAAGTGGCCAAGAAGACTGCGAAGAAGGCGACCAAGAAGACCGCCGCCAAGAAAGCGGCCAAGAAGCCAGCTAAGAAGACCGCCAAGAAAGCAGCCAAGAAGGCCGCCAAGAAAGCTTCGAAAAAGGCCGTCAAGAAAGCTGCCGCCAAGAAGGCCAAGAAGCGGGCTCCCGTAGCGCTGCCGCCGACTCCGGCTCCGCTGATCTAAGAATCCGATTCCTGTAGGACCATCGAACTCCCTTCCCGGCGCCCAGCGGGAAGGGAGTTTTTTATGTGCCGTCGTCTCAAGGACCCGCATGAAAACCATCAAGTGGATGCTGATGGCCGTGGCGATAGCCGGACTGGCTTTGGTGTTGGGAGGCCTGCTGCTGCCGTCCACCACGCAGGTGCAGCGTTCGATAGTCATCGAGCGTCCCGCCACGGAGGTATTCGCCATCCTCGATTCGTTCCAGCGCCAACGCGAATGGTCGCCCTGGTCGCAGGACGATCCGCAGGCGGTCTACAGCTTCGGCGGGCCCGGCAGCGGAGTCGGTGCGAAGATGATCTGGACCGGCAACGCGGCGATCGGCAGCGGCAGCCAGGAGATCGTCGAAAGCGTTCCCTACCGCACGATCGCGACGCGGCTCGAATTCGACGGGTCGCTGGCGGCCCTGCGCTTCGACCTCGAGCCCGAAGCGGCGGGCACCCGCGTGACCTGGAGCATGTCCAGCGCCCACGGCTACAACCCCATGCACCGCTGGTTCGGCGCGCTGCTGCTGGAGCCGATGGTCGGCCCTGATCTCGAACGTGGACTGGCCAACCTCAAGCGCTTGATGGAGGCGTCACCGCCGGATTGACCCCGTGCGATGCGCTTCGAATGGCCGACGCGCTCAGTGCGGCGAGGCAGCGGCCCGGGAAGACGCGGCGCCGCTTTCGGCAGGCGCCTGAAGCTTCGGTGCGGCCAGCAGCAGTTCGTCGGCTACCTCCGAATCGAGCCACTGCTGTTGCGGCAGGCCGATGGCGCGATCCAGGATCGTCGGCAGCAGGCTGGAGGGCAACCCGCTTTCGCTGTTCCACATGATGGCGATACCGAAATCCCGATCGGGGATCATCGCCACCAGCCCGCGGTAGCCCTGCACCGCGCCGGCGTGGAAGACCACCTGCTGGCCCGCATAGTCGAACACCCGCCAGCCCAGCGCATAGCTGGCCGCCGCCACGCGCTCGCGGCGCCAGCCCGAGCGCATTTCGCCCGGGGTGGAAATGATCGGAGCGTGCAGGGTCGCCAGCAGCGGGGCCGGCAGCACGTCCGGACGGTGCCCGGTGTGCGCGAGCAGCCACTGCGCCATGTCCTTGGCGCTGGCATTGACGCCGGCCGCCGGCGGCAGCCGGTAGTAAGTGGGCTTGGGGTTGAGCGACACCCAGCCGTTGCGACTGCGCACATGCGGACGCGCCCAGCGCGCGCTGCTCTGGATCCCCGCCAGGCCGATGCTGGCGTCGTTCATGCCCAGCGGCTTGAAGATGCGGCGGTCCACGGCCTGTTCGTAGAAGCTGCCGGTGGCCGCGAACACCACGTCGCCGACCAGGCTGAAGGCGACGTTCTGGTAGGCGTAGCACTGGCCCGGTGCACAGCCGAGCGGAGCCAGGGCCAGCTTCTGCGACACGTGGTAATAGTCGCCATTGGCTTCGATATCGCGATCGAACGCGTTGTACGCCTTCAGCCCGACGCGGTGACTGAGCAGATCGGCCACGGTGACGCGGCTGGTGGCCTGCGCATTGGTCAGCCGGAAGCTCGGCACGTAGTCGCTGACCTTGCTGTCCCAACGCAGCGAGCCGTCGGCGACCAGCAGGCCGGTCATGGTGCCGGCGAAGGCCTTGGACAGCGACGCCAGCCGAAACACGGTGTGGCCGTCGACCTGCTGCGGCGCGGTCACGTCGGTGACGCCGTAGCCGCGCGCGCTGAGCACCTTGCCGCCCTGGACGATCGCCATCGCCAGGCCCGGCACGCGCTGGCCGACGGTCAGCTGCGCGGCTATGGCCTCGAACTCGGCCACGTCGAAACCGGGCGCCAGCGGCAGGCGACGGACTTCGGAAAGATCGGTGCGGTAGGTGCGCGGCTGCGCCGGGGACTGATACGCCGTGGCCTGCGCTTCGGAAGACGGCTGCCACGACAGCGGGGTCTGTGCGGTCGACGCCAGCGTCAGCGGCATCAGCAGGCCAAGCATGCCCAGGCTGATCGACCGCGCGGGCCGCCGGTTGCCGTTGCCTTTCATCGTGTCTCCCGCCTGCTTGAGCTGCGCCCGAGCCTGATGATAACGCCGGTCTTTCGAATTGCACAAATCAGGAGAGGTTGAATGTGCATGTGGCTCATCTTAATGATGATTATTGGGGACACTGTCGCAATTGGCTCAGGCGTGGCATCCGAAGCGTCGGCCCAGCCGTCGGCCGCGCAGGGACGGCCGAACGCGGGCTGGACCGGCCGCTGTCCGAGCACGTGGTCCAGCTGCGTCAGGACGCCTGCAAGTGCTGTACCCGATGTCGCGCCTACCCTGGGCGCAGGTGCTGGGATCGCCCGGATCCCGCACGTATGCGCTCAGCGGCGGTCGCGAGCGGCAACGTCAAGCCGGAGTTGGCCGGCTGCCTGTCGCCCTCGCGCTGCGCTTGTCGGGGCGCTCGTCGAGGCCGCATCGGCGACTTCATGAGCCGGGCAGACGATGTGGCGCAGCTGGAAACGGCCCGCCGCGCAGGGCAATAGCAAGCAAGCCGGCTAGGCGGCCCTATGACGCCCCGATGCCCCCCGACTCCACGCGCATCGCGCCAGGCGGCAGGCCGGCACCCGCCGTCGACTGACCGGCGCGCAGCGGCGAGCGGCCGCGGATCAGGTCCGACGCCCGCTCGGCGATCATGATGGTCGGCGCGTTGGTGTTGCCGCCGATCAGGGTCGGCATCACCGAGGCGTCGACCACGCGCAATCCGTCGATGCCGTTCAATCGCAGCTCCGGATCGACCACCGCCTGCGCGTCGCTGCCCATGCGGCAGGTGCCGATCGGGTGGTACACGGTCTCGGCCCTGGCGCGCACGAATTCGGCCAGTTCGGCGTCGCTCAGGTCGCTGCGCGGCGGGTCGATCGGCACGCCGCGGTAGGCGTCGAAGGCCTTCTGCGCGAACAGCTCGCGCGAAAGCTTGGCGCACTCGACCATCATCTTCAGGTCGAAGCCTTCCTCGTCGCTCAGGTAGTTGGCCTGGATGCATGGGTGCCTGGCGGGGTCGGCGCTGTACAGGGTGATCCGGCCGCGGCTGCGCGGTCGCAGGAAGCATGCGTGCAGCGTGTAACCGTCGCCCTTGAGCCGGTTGCGGCCGTGGTTGTCAAGCATCGCCGGCACGAAATGCAGCTGGATGTCGGCGCGGTCGTCCGGAGCCAGCGCCGATCTCACGAACCCGCCGGCCTCGGCGATGTTGCTGGTGCCGGCGCCCTGGCGGCCGCGCAGGAAATAGTCGAACGCGGTCCTGACCTCGCTGGCGCGGTCGTAGGTCACGCGCTGCGTGGAATGCTGCAGCGTGCACAGGTCCAGGTGGTCCTGCAGGTTGGCGCCGACCTGCGGCGCGTCCACAAGCACCTCGATGCCGTGGCGGCGCAGTTGGTCGGCCGGGCCGATGCCCGAAAGCATGAGCAGCTGCGGCGAATTGACGGTGCCCGCGCTCAGCAGCACCTCGCGCTCGCAGCGTGCGAGGACCTCGCGGTTTCCCAGCGCGTACGCCACGCCGACCGCACGGCCTTTTTCGATCGCGATGCGGCGCACCAGCGCGCCGGTCACCACCTTCAGGTTGCGCCGCGCCCGCGCCGGCGCCAGATAGGCGACGGCGGCCGAGCATCGCGCGCCGTCCTTCTGGGTGACCTGGTACAGGCCCACGCCCTGCTGGACCGGCCC
>DATHAV010000571.1:0-2527 GCA_035296505.1 Pseudoxanthomonas sp. | reverse complement strand
ACTGCGCAACGCGCAGGAGTACCTGGACAGCTTCGACTACCGCCAGGACCAGGGCACGTCTCCGAGCGGCGCGCCCACTTTCCGCACCACGCTGGTGGCGCGCTTCCGCCCCGAAAAAATCGATTCGCTGATGTCCGCGCTGGGCGTGCCGGTGTGGCCGCAGCCGCGCCCCAAGCCGGTAGTATGGCTGGCCATCGACGATGGCAGCGGCCCGCGACTGGTCGGCCTGGCGCAGAACAACGCGGCGCGCGCGCTGCTCGACCGGGCGGTGGAGCGCGGCTTCCAGCTGGGGCTTCCGGGCGGCAGCGCGGCCGAGCAGGTTCTGGCTGGGGCGATCTGGCGCCAGGACACGGCGGCCATCGCCCGCGCCTCCGCGCGCTACCGGCCGCCGATGCAGCTGATCGGCAAGCTCTACCGCAGCAAGGACGGCAAGGGCTGGACCGCGGACTGGGTGTTCGTGGACAACGGCAAGGTGTTGGGCAAGTGGAGCTCCAGCAACGCCGATGCGCGCCGCGCCATGGCGTCCGGCGCCGACGGCGCCGCCGAAGCGCTAATGAAGCGGTATGCGAGGGCGCGCGCGGGCGGGCCGCCGGGCTCTTATCGCGTGGTGTTCACCGGCATCGACAGCGCCGACGATTACCTGCGCCTGTCGGCGGCGCTCCAGGGCATGGCGGTGGTGAGGAAAATCACGCCGGTTCGCGCATCGGGCAGTACGCTTGAGGTCGACCTGGAGCTGCTGAGCGGCCTGTCCGGCTTCAGGAACATGTTGAACGACACCAGCCCGCTGACCGGCGGCGAAGGCGACCCTCCCGTCTACCGCCTGAAATGACCCCGCGATGATCGAGAACCCGCAGCTGGAGATCGCACGCTTCCTGCGTCGCCTGCAGTGGGCCGCGGTGGCGCTGGGAGTACTCGCGGTGATCTGGCTTCTGGCTCCGATACTGACGCCGTTCGTGGTTGCCGCCTTTCTGGGTTGGCTGGGCGATCCGCTGGTGGACCGGCTGCAGGCGAGGGGCCGTTCGCGCAACACCGCCGTGGTCATGGTCTTCAGCTTGATGGCGTTGCTGCTGGCGCTGGTGCTGGTGATCCTGGTGCCGCTGATCCAGGAGCAGCTGACGCTGTTGTTCCAGTCGCTGCCCGGCTACCGGGTCTGGGTCGTGGCCACGGCCATTCCGTGGCTGGAAAGCCGCACCGGTATCGAAGTCTCCAACTGGCTGGACCTGGACCGCATCTTCGAACTGCTACGCAGCAACTGGGAGCGGGCGGGCGGTGTGGCGGCCACGGTCCTGGGGTATGTGTCGCGTTCGGGCTTCGTCCTGATCGGGATGCTGGTCAACGTGGTGCTGATCCCGATCGTCACCTTCTTCTTCCTGCGCGACTGGGACCTGATCGTGGGCCGGATCGCGGCCATGGTGCCGCGCGACCATATCGACACCGTCGGGCGGCTGGCGCGCGAATCGAGCAGCGTGCTCGGCGGTTTCCTGCGCGGGCAGTTCATGGTCATGGTCATCCTGGGCGTGATGTACGGCGTGGGACTGTGGGCGGTCGGGGTGGACCTGGGCCTGCTGATCGGCCTGGTGGCGGGCCTGCTGACCTTCGTGCCTTACCTCGGCCCGACCAGCGGCGTGGTGCTGGGCGTATTGGCCGCATTGATGCAATACGGCGACTGGAAGCACGTGGCCGGAGTGCTCGCGGTGTTCGGCATCGGCCAGGTCATCGAGAGCTACTGGCTCACCCCGAAACTGGTGGGGGACCGTATCGGTCTCCATCCGGTCGCGGTGATTTTCGCGGTGCTGGCCGGCGGTCAGCTGTTCGGATTTCTCGGCATGCTGCTGGCGCTGCCGATGGCGGCGGTGGTCAACGTGCTGCTGCGCTACGCGCATGAACGCTATACGCACAGCCACCTCTACGCCGGCGCCACGGTGCCTATCGTGCTCGATTCCACCGTGGACAAGGCGGTGATCGCGCGACCGGGCGACAGCGGCCCCAGGTGAGCGTGCCGCAGCTGCCGCTGGCCCTGCGCTACCCGCCGGACCAGCGTCTGGAGAGCTTCGTGGGCGCGCCGGCGGGCGCGATCGAGCAATTGCGCGCATTGGCGACCGAACGAGGAGACGGGCTCTACCTCGTCGGCTCCGCCGGCACCGGCAAAACGCATCTGTGCCTGGCGCTTGCCGCCGCGACCGACCAGGCCGGAAGGCGCGCCGCCTATGTTCCGCTCGCCGCGGCGAAAAGCTGCCTGCGCCAGGCGCTGGAGGCGCTGGACGACTACGACGTGATCGCGCTCGACGGGCTTGACGCGCTGGCCGGCGAGCGCGAGGACCAGGTCGCGCTGTTCGACTTCCACAATCGCGCCAGGAGCGGCGGCCAGAATGTCGTCTACAGCGGACGCTCGGCGCCGGCCGCGGAGGCGATCGAGCTTCCCGACCTGCGTTCGCGTCTGTCGCAGTGCGCGCGCATCGTGCTCAGGCCGCTGGACGACCCAGGAAGGCGCGAGCTGCTGCGCGATCGCTCGCAGCGGCGAGGTCTG
>DATHAV010000570.1:0-3572 GCA_035296505.1 Pseudoxanthomonas sp. | reverse complement strand
ATGGCCCTGTTGCCGCACAACGCCGGAACCGGTGGCTGCGCGTGCGCTCGCAGCGGCTGCGCAAGCGCACCCGATCACCGCTAGCCCGCGGGCTGCCCCCACACGTCGCGCAGGCGCTGGTCGCGGCCGCAGTTGAAGCGGTAGAACTTGTAGCGCACCGGATTCTTCCGGTAGTAGTCCTGGTGGTAGTCCTCGGCCGCGTAGAACGGCTTGGCGTTTTCGATCTCGGTGGCGATCGGCTGCTTGAACCTGCCCGACTCCTCCAGCCTGCGCTTGCTCGCTTGGGCCAGGCGCAGCTGCTCGGGCGTGGTGGCGAAGATCGCGCTGCGGTACTGGTCGCCGACGTCGCAGAACTGGCGGTCCACCGCCACCGGGTCGATGTTGCGCCAGAACACCTCCAGCAGCTTCTGGTAGCTGACGCGCCTGGGGTCGTACACCACCCGCACGACCTCGGCGTGGCCGGTGCCGCCGGCCGAAGTCTGCTCGTAGGTCGGATTGACGGTGATGCCGCCGCTGTAGCCGGAGGTCGTGGAAACGACGCCGGGCAGCGCGTCGAACGGCGGCTCCATGCACCAGAAGCAGCCGCCGGCGAAGATCGCGGTGGCGGTAGTGGCGGCAGTGGCGGCAGTGGCGGTCGCCGGCCTGGCCGCGGCCGGGGCCTTGGCCGGGGGTTCGGTGGCCGGACCCGCGCCGGCACCCGCGCCGCCCAGCATCAGCAATGCGGCAAGGCCGGCGGCCAAGCGCGGAAAACGCAGGAGTCCCCGCTTCGTTCGATGCCCTTTCATGTCAGCCCCTCAATGCGGGCAGGGCCTGGCCCCGCGGAATGAACGCCAGCGCCAGGCCGTTGTTGCACCAGCGCTCGCCGCGCGGACGCGGGCCGTCGTCGAACACATGGCCCTGGTGGCCGCCGCAGCGCGCGCAGTGGTATTCGGTGCGCGGCCACACCAGCTTGTAATCCTTCTTGGTCCCGATGTGGCCGGCGATCGGCTGGGTGAAGCTGGGCCAGCCGGTGCCGCTGTCGTACTTGGCCGCGCTTTCGAACAGCGGCAGCCGGCAGGCGGCGCACACGAAGGTGCCTTCGCGCTTCTCGCGGTCCAGCGGGCTGGTGCCCGGCGGCTCGGTGTCCTCTTCGAACAGCACCCGGTAGGCGGCGGCGCTGACCAGCGGACGCCAGTACGACTCCGGCCGGTCCAGGCGCTTCACCGCGGCGCCCGCGCCGGTCGTGGCGGTGGCCGTGCGCGACGAGGCGCGCGAGCACCCGGGGACCATCGGCAGCGCCACCATGGCCATCAGGCTTTGCAGCAGGGTGCGACGATTCATTGCATTCTCCAAAGCGGGGCGATCGCGGCAGGCATCGGCGGCATACGTCGCCAACCCCGCTGCTCGAACTCGTGAAACCTCTAGTACGAAAAAAGGTGCGCGGCAGGATGCGGAAGGCGCCTGTTCGGATTGGGTCGCGGTACAGCTGTCGCGGCGCGAAGCTTTGCCCCTGGGCAGCCTTCTCCGCCAACGACGCCGACGCCAGGCCCTGCGAATCCGGATGCTACCGTGGCGCGGGGCCGGCGACGCGGCAACGCGTCCGATCCGATGCGCGGCCGCCCAATCGCTGAGCCCCCGACCGCACACCTGGAGACGACCGATGGCCGCTGGAAAAGGTTCCAATCCCTGGCGCTGGCCGCTACTGGCGGCGATCGTCGGCCTCGTGGCGTGGGTGCTGCTGTCGGGGGTGGCCGATGCGCTCACCCTGGAGAACCTCAAGGCGCGACAGGCGGATCTGGGCGCATGGGTGCAAGGCAATCCGTGGCTCGCCGGTGGCGCTTTCTTGCTTGTCTATGTCGCGGTGGCGGCCGCCTCGATTCCGGGCGCGGCGGTGCTGACCCTCGCCGCCGGCGCGCTGTTCGGCTTCGGCGCGGGGCTGCTGCTGGCGTCCTTCGCCAGCAGCATCGGCGCCTCGCTGGCGTTCCTGGTCGCGCGCTTCGTGCTGCGCGACAGCCTCGAGGCACGCTACGGCGAGCGCCTGAAGAAGATCGACGCCGGGATCGAACGCGACGGCGCGTTCTACCTGTTCACCCTGCGCCTGGTGCCGGTGTTCCCGTTCTTCGTGGTCAACCTGCTGGCCGGCCTCACCGCGCTGAAGCTGCGCACCTTCTATTGGGTCAGCCAGCTGGGCATGCTCGCCGGCACCGCCGTCTACGTGTACGCCGGCACCCAGCTGGCGCGGATCGAGTCGCTGGGCGACGTGCTTTCGCCCGGCCTGATCGGCGCCTTCGCGCTGCTGGGCCTGCTGCCGCTGCTGATGCGCTGGCTGGCGCGCTGGCTGCGGGGGCGGCGCGTCTACCGCGGCTTCAAGCGTCCGGCGCGCTTCGACTACAACCTGCTGGTGATCGGCGCCGGTTCGGCCGGACTGGTGTCGGCGTACATCGGCGCGGCGGTCAAGGCCAAGGTCGCGCTCATCGAGAAGCACCACATGGGCGGCGACTGCCTCAACACCGGCTGCGTGCCCTCCAAGGCGCTGCTGCGCACCGCGCGGCTGCTGGCCGAGGCGCGCGACAGCCAGCGCTATGGCGTGCGGTCGATGCGGGCGGAGTTCGATTTCGCCGACGCCATGGCGCGCGTGCGCGAGGTGATCGCCAGGATCGAGCCGCACGATTCGGTCGAGCGCTACCGCGGCCTCGGCGTGGACGTGATCCAGGGCGAGGCCCGGATCGTGTCGCCGTGGGAAGTGGAGGTCGGCGGGCGCCGCCTCAGCGCGCGCAGCCTGGTGCTGGCCACCGGCGCACGGCCGCGGGTGCCGCCGATTCCGGGGCTGGACCGGGTGCCCTACCTGACCAGCGAAAACCTGTGGGACCTGAAGTCGCTTCCCAAGCGCCTGCTGGTGCTGGGCGGCGGGCCGATCGGCTGCGAGCTGAGCCAAGCGTTCGCGCGCATGGGCAGCGTGGTGACCCAGGTGGAAATGGCCCCCCGCCTGCTGCCGCGCGAGGATGCCGACGCCGCCCACGCGGTGGCGGAGAGCCTGCGCCGCGACGGCGTGCGGGTGGCGACCGCGCACCAGGCGCTGCGGGTGGAGCCGCGCGCCGAGGGCGGCGGCCTGCTGGCGTGCGAACACCAGGACAAGGAGATCGCGTTCGAGTTCGACGCGCTCCTGCTCGCGCTCGGGCGCCAGGCCAATGTCGAAGGCTTCGGGCTGGAAGAGCTGGGCGTGCGCCTGACGCCGCGCAGGACCATCGAGGCCGACACCCTGCTGCGCACCAACTTCCCCAACATCCACGTCTGCGGCGACGCCACCGGGCCGTACCAGTTCACCCATGTGGCCGCGCACCAGGCCTGGTTCGCCGCGGTCAACGCGCTGCTGGCGCCGTTCTGGTCGTTCAATGTGGACTACCGGGTGATCCCGTGGGCCACCTTCACCGACCCGGAGGTGGCGCGCGTGGGCCTGCGGGCCGCGCAGGCCCGGGCACGCTGGGGCGACCGGGCGGTCGTCACCCGCCTGGACCTGAGCGAGGTGGACCGTGCCGTCGTCGCCGCGCGCACCGAGGGCTGGGTGAGCCTGGTCGCCGACCCGACCTGGCGGC
>DATHAV010000569.1:0-3361 GCA_035296505.1 Pseudoxanthomonas sp. | reverse complement strand
ATGTTCGAACTCGGCGACAAGCAGGCGGCGTTCGCCGAGGCCGGCGAGCTCCAGGGCGATGCCTCCGCCGACGAGGACGCGCGCCGCGACGCCTATCTGCTGGAAGCCGAGCTGCGGCAGAAGAACGACGACGACGAGGGCGAGCTGGAGGCGCTGGGTCGCGGCCTGGCGGCGTACCCGGACGACAACGCGCTGCTGGACGCCCGCGCCCTGGCGTGGGAGCGGCGCGACCGCATCGACCGCGCCGAAGCCGACCTGCGCCGCATCCTGGTGACCGACCCCGAGAACACCGCCGCCCTGAACGCGCTCGGCTACACCCTGGCCGACCGCACCACGCGTTATCAGGAGGCGCTTGAACTCATCGACCGCGCCCGGGTCGCCGCGCCGGACGAGGCCGCGATCATCGACAGCTACGGCTGGGTGCTGTATCGCCTGGGCCGCATCGAGGAAGCGCTGGTGCAGCTGCGCCGCGCCTTCACCCTGATGAAGGATCCGGAGATCGCCGCGCATATCGGCGAGGTGCTGTGGGTGAGCGGGCAGAAGGAAGAGGCGCGCAAGTACTTCGACGAGGCGCGCAAGCTGGACCCCGAGAACCGCTCGCTGCTGCGGGCGCTGGAGAAGACCGGGGCATGAGGCGGCTGCGGGCGGCATCGATCGCATTGGCGTGCTTGGTGCTGGCCGCCTGCGCCGGGCGCGCGATCCGGCCGGTGCCGGCGGCGGCGGCCGTGGATCCCGCCGCCATTGCCGCGGCCGAAGCCGGGCATAAGATTTGGTTGAATCCGGACTGCAGGCCAGGCAGCTGCCCAACACTTACCGCAGCCCAAGTTGCTCAAGCCCAGCGCGTGGCCTGGCTGGATGCGCATCCGCAGTGGACGCTGGCCGGCCGGATCGCCATCAGCAACGCCGGCAAGGGCGGCAGTGGCCGTATCGACTGGACCCAGCACGCCGACGGCGGCACGGTCTCGCTCAGCGCGCCGGTCACGCGGCAGAGCTGGCGCATGACCGTGGGGCCGCAGGGCGCGCGCCTGGAAGGGCTGGAGGGCGGGGTGCGCGAAGGTCCTGATCCGGCCCGGCTGCTGCTCGACGCGACCGGCTGGGACGTTCCGGTCCAAGCATTGGCGCAGTGGGCGCGTGGCCGGCTGGCGGCGACGGGGCCGGCGTCGGAGGTGACCTATTCGGCCGAGGGCCGCCTGCAGTCGCTGCGGCAGGACGGGTGGCGGATCGACTATCCGGCCTGGCACGAGCCGGCGGGCGATCGGCCGGCGCTGCCCGCCCGGATCGACGCCCAGCGCGGGGAAGCCAAGGTGCGGCTGATCGTGGACCGCTGGGAGCATCCGCCGCAGTGAGTGGCGCGCTTGCCGTGGACGGCTGGTCGTGCTGGCCGGCGCCGGCCAAGCTCAACCTGTTCCTGCGCATCACCGGTCGCCGCGAAGACGGCTACCACCGCCTGCAGACCGTGTTCCGGCTGCTGGACTGGGGCGACCGCATCGGCCTGCGGCTGCGTGAAGACGGTGTGGTCGAACGGCTAGGAGCCTCCGCGGCGGGCGTCGAAGCCGCCGATGATCTCGCCGTGCGTGCCGCCCTACTTCTGCAGCGGCACGCCGACTGCGGTAAGGGTGCGGACATCCGCATCGAAAAACGGATCCCGGCCGGCGGCGGCTTCGGCGGCGGTTCCTCCGATGCGGCCACGGTGCTGGTGGCGCTCGACCGGCTCTGGGGCCTAGGATTCGGGGAGGATGCGCTGGCCGGGCTCGGCCTGCGGCTGGGCGCGGACGTGCCGCTGTTCGTCCGCGGGCGCAGCGCCTGGGCCGAAGGCGTCGGCGAACTTCTGAACCCGATCCCGCTGAAGCCGGCCTGGTACCTGCTGGTGGACCCCGGCGTCCACGTCCCCACCGGCGAGCTTTTCCAAGCGCCTGATTTGACGCGCAATGCCGCACCCGCGAAAATAGCCGACTTCGCTTCGGGAAAGGTGCTCGGCAATGCGTTCGAGCCGGTCCTGCGGCGCCGCGAACCCGCCATCGAGGCGGTGTTCACCGCGCTTTCGCAGATCGGCACGCCACGTCTGACCGGGTCGGGCAGCGGCTGTTTCGTCGAATTCACCGATCGCGCCTCGGCCGAGGCCGCGCTGGCGGAATTGCCGAAGTCGCTGCGTGCGTGGATCGCGATGGGCGTGGATCGCTCGCCGCTGCACCTGGCCCTGGCGGACGAGGTTTTTTGACACTGGGGCGTCGCCAAGAGGCCTAAGGCACCGGGTTTTGATCCCGACATTTCGTAGGTTCGAATCCTACCGCCCCAGCCAGTCAGGACGCACCACACGCCGAGCCTCGAGGCTTGCCGGTTACATCGCCGCCCAAGTGACGCTCTCCGGACTGGACCACATGCAAGACGACCGCAACCTGTTTGTCTTTTCCGGAAACGCCAACAAACCGCTGGCGGCCAGCATCTGCCGCGAGCTGGGCATCCGGCCGGGCAAGGCCTTGGTGTCGACCTTCTCCGACGGCGAGGTGCAGGTGGAGATCGAGGAGAACGTGCGGCGGCAGGAAGTGTTCGTGATCCAGCCGACCTGCGCCCCCAGCGCCGAGCACCTGGTCGAACTGCTGGTGCTGGTGGACGCGCTCAAGCGCGCCTCGGCCTCCAGCGTCACCGCGGTGGTGCCGTACTTCGGCTATGCGCGCCAGGACCGGCGGCCGCGCTCGTCGCGCGTGCCGATCACGGCCAAGGTGGCGGCCAAGATGTTCAACTCTGTCAATACCGACCGGGTGCTGACGGTCGACCTGCACGCCGACCAGATCCAGGGCTTCTTCGACGTTCCGGTGGACAACGTCTACGCCTCGCCGCTGCTGCTGGCCGATATCTGGCGCGCCTACGGCACCGAGAACCTGATCGTGGTGTCGCCGGACGTCGGCGGCGTGGTGCGCGCCCGGGCGGTGGCCAAGCGCCTCGACGACGCGGATCTGGCGATCATCGACAAGCGCCGCCCGCGCGCCAACGTGGCCACGGTAATGAACATCATCGGCGACGTCGAGGGCAAGACCTGCGTGCTGGTCGACGACATCGTCGATACCGCCGGCACCCTGTGCGCGGCGGCGGCGGCGCTCAAGGCGCAGGGCGCGCTCAAGGTGGTGGCCTACTGCACCCATCCGGTGCTGTCGGGGCCGGCGGTGGACAATATCAACGCATCGCAGCTGGACGAACTGGTGGTCACCGACACCATCCCGCTGTCGCCGCAGGCCAAGGCCTGCGGCAGGATCCGCCAGCTCAGCGTGGCCGAGCTGCTGGCCGAGACGATCCGCCGGATCGCGTTCGGCGAATCGGTGAGTTCGCTTTACGTGGATTGATCGGAAACCTCGGCAATCGATAG
>DATHAV010000568.1:0-2416 GCA_035296505.1 Pseudoxanthomonas sp. | reverse complement strand
TTAGGTCTGGCGAAAGAATCCTGTCGTACGGTCGGCTGCCGGAAGGCGGAGCGCGGAACGTTATTCCGCCGGGAGATAAGGAAGTCCTACTTCTGTTTCCAGCCGCCGCCGTCCTGGTACCACCAGCCGCTGCGGGCGCTGGCGATCCACTGGGCCGCGAAGGTTTCGCGGATCTGCGCCTCCCATTCCGGGTGCCCGTTGGCGACGGCGACCTCCCGGTACACGGCCTTGCGGTCGCGGTTGTCCTCGGCCACCGCCTGGGTAATGGCGACGCGGTCCTTGAGCGCCAGCTTGGAGGCATCCCGCACTTCGACCATGCCGTCGCGGGTCAAGCCCAGCGCGCCGGCATCGAAACCCGCCTGCAGCTGCGACTGGAAGCGTTCGGCCATGCGGCTCTGGATCGCCTGGATGGTCGGGGTCCGGATGCTGATGTCGGCCTGCTCCTGCGCATGCGCGGTGCCGATGCCGACCAGCGCCAGCCAGTCGAAGCCCCGGCGCGGGGCGAGCGAGGCGCTGCCGCCCCCGGGCGCGGGGGGCGCGGTCCGCGCAGGCTCGTCGCCGATGACTTTCTCGACGAACTCGCGCGCCGCCTCCTGGGCCTCGGCGGCGGGGAAATAGACGTTGATGGTGACACAGGCGCTGAGCAGCAGCGCGGCGGCGAAAGTGGATAAGAACCAGCGAACCATGCGTCTCTCCCAAAAAGTTATTCGATGACCGGCGTGCTCTCGCCCTGCGTGACCGCCACCAGCCTGTCCACCAGAGTAGGCCAGTCGACGTCGCGGTTGAATCCCACCACGCTCAGGCGCGGCAGCCCGGCCCCTTGCACGATACTAAAGCCCTTGCCCACTGAACCGAGCCCGTCCATCCGGCAGACGCCGTTGGCGAGCCGGCAGCGGATGCCGATCCGGCGATAGCGGAAATCCTCGAACAGCTTCAGCGCCTGCGCCTGCAGGCCTTGACCCAGGCCTCCGCCGCCGCCCACGCTGGAAAGATCCTGCACGGCGCGCTGGCTGATGCGCTGCTCGCCCTTCCAGGCCGGGTCGGTGTGCAGGTCCGCCGCGAACGCCTGCGCGCTCCAGTCGACCAGCCGCAGCTGGCGGATGCTGCCGTCGAGTGCCCCGGTGATCTCACCGAAGCCGAACACCTCGGTCAGCGACTGCAGGTTGAGGTCGTCGAACGCCACGTCGGCCGCCAGGGTCGGGGCGGTGCCGAAGGGACGCTCCATCGCCAGTCCCGAAATCCGCACGCTGCCGTCGAACATCGCCGCGCTCAGGGTGCCGTCAAGGTCGATGCGGTCGTTGGCGTAACGCATCTTCGGGATCCGCCCGTCGAGCCGGCCCTTGAACGCCGGCCAATGCATCGCCTGCGCCAGCCGCGCGACGTCGAGGTCGCGCAGGGCCATGCCCAGTTCGACCTCCAGGCCGCGCCCACCGGCAGGCGGCCGCAGCGCCACGCCTTCGAAGCGCAGCGCGCCGCCGAGGAGCGGCAGGTCGACGTCGCGCTCTAGAGCGATGCGGCCATCGCCGCTGCGCAAGGGCCACGACACCGCCCCGAATTCCAGGCCCATCACCTGTCCGCCCCGCCAGCGCAGTCCACTGCTCACCGGCGTGGCGGCGGAGAAGACCGGATCTCCATCGATGCGGTCGATACGGAAGCGCGACTTCGCGTCGCTGATCGACACCTCCCGCAGCAAAGACTGCGCCCGAACCACTTCGCCGTCCTGCACCGTGAGCCGGGCCTGCATCGCGCCGGTCAGGCCCAGTTCGCCGAGGCCGAGCAAGCCCAGCCAGCCGGACAGGTAGCGCGGCACCAGTGGCGCGAGATCGGGGCTCGCGAGGTCGAGTTCGGCCGTCTCCACGCCGGCCCCGGCATCGAGTTCCAGCCGGCCTTCCACGCGCAGCGCGCCGGGATCGTCCCACGACACCTGCGGCAGGTCCCAGCGTCCCTGGTGCCGGCGCGCGGCGACACCGAACTGCACCGGCGTCGGCGGCAGAGAGACGTAGCCATCGCCGAACAGGAATTCGCCGCCGCGCAACTGCCCGTCCAGCGTGACCAGCGACTGCTGCTGCGGCAGCGCGCGGTAATCGATGTCGACTTCGGCGCCCACGCCCTCGGCGGCGATGCGTCCTCCGGGCGTGTCCAGACTCAAGCCCGCCAGCGCGAGCCGGCCGTGCACGCGTACCGGCCTGGCGGGCGGAACTTCGATGGCAAGGTGACCGTCCAAATGGCCGCCGCCGAGATCAGCCTCCGGCCAGGCTTGGGCCAGCAGTGCCTGCGCCCAGGCGACCGGCACGCGAGTGAGGTCCAGGCGCGTGAGATCGGGCGAGGCGACGTCGCGGTGCAGCGACAGGTGGGCCTCGCCCTTGGCCAGGGTGGCATCGGTGCGGGCGCCGGCAAGGTCGAGCGAAAGCCGCAG
>DATHAV010000567.1:0-3121 GCA_035296505.1 Pseudoxanthomonas sp. | reverse complement strand
CGCCTTGTCGTACTCGGCCCGCGCCTGCGCCAGCCTCTCGCGCTCGGCCGCCATCGTCTCCGGCTCGGCGAAGATCACCAGGTTGCGGATCGACAGCGAAATCGCGTTGGTCGCGTCGATCATGTCGTTGACCAGCGCGGCCTTGCGGCTGTAGACCTCTACGATCTCGGTCGAGCGCTCGTTCATGGAGCGCATGTTGGTGTACGACATCGCGGCCAGCACCACCATGGCGAGAATCAGAAGGCCGAAGCCGGCGGCGAGGCGTGTGCCCACGTTGTAGTTCTGGAGGAAGTTGATCATGGTCGGCTCTCGGGAGCGCATGGAGTGGGACGCCGGCCCGTTCCGGGACCGGGGCAGGCGGTGCGGGCGGTCAGGCGGCGATGGCAGAGCGCGCGTCGGGGGCGCCCAGGTCGGCGCTGTCGATCAGGGCTTCGATGTCCAGCAGGATCAGCATGCGGTCCTCGACCGTGCCGATGCCGGAAATGAAACGCGTGTCGACGCTGGCGCCAAACTCGGGCGTGGCGCGGATCTGCTCGGCGCCCAGGGCCATCACGTCGGAAACGCTGTCCACCACGATGCCGACCACCCGGTCCTGCACGTTGAGCACGATCATCACCGTGAATGCGTCGTAGCGCGCCTGTGCCAGGCGCAGCTTCAGGCGCAGGTCGATCACCGGGACGATGGTGCCGCGCAGGTTGATCACGCCCTTGATGTATTCGGGCGCATCGGGCAGGCGCGTCACCGCGTCGTAGCCGCGGATTTCCTGCACCTTGAGGATGTCCACGCCGTAGTCTTCCTCGCCGAGCGTGAAGCTCAGGAACTCCTCTGCGGCCGCGGTGCTGGTTTTCTTGTCGCTCATCGCGTGTTGCTCCTGGTCTGGCCTGGTGGGTCGACCCGTGTTGGGCGGTCGTTCTCCCTCTCCGTATGCATCGGCCCCCCGATATCGATCTTTAGGCCTTCGCGCGTCGAGGCGTCTGCGCTCTGGCGGTGGATGCAATCGGCGGGCCACTGCCGGAACCGCTGGTCGGACGTGCGTCCGCTACGCCTCGCCGCGCTCGCGCGCCTTGCGCTGGCGGTCCTGGCGGAAGATGTAGCGCTGGAGCTGCGCCTCGGCGCCCCGCGGCAGCGAAGTGAACTGGCAGCCCGCCCGCACCAGTTCGCGGGCATGGTGGGTAACCGGCTGAAAGCAGCGGCTGCGGACCACGAAGCGCAGCGCGATCGGTTCGCTGTCGGGCAGCTGCAGGACGCCCTGGATCTCGCCGTCGCCCAGGCTGTCGCAGGGCGTCGGCAGAGACAGGCACATGCCGCCCACGCTGATATCGAACACGCCTAGCTGCACCGGCCCCGGCGCCGGTCTGCCGGGCGCCGGAGCGGTGGCCACCGAGCACCACAACGGCTCGACCACCGGCACCCGGCAGCGATGGTAGTCGCGCCGCTGCAGGTACAGCAGGCGGTCGGGGAGGGCGGTCCGGAACGTGGCCAGCCCGTC
Organism: Pseudoxanthomonas sp.; assembly: GCA_035296505.1. Lineage (GTDB taxonomy): Bacteria > Pseudomonadota > Gammaproteobacteria > Xanthomonadales > Xanthomonadaceae > Pseudoxanthomonas_A. Next base: position 1,632 of record DATHAV010000567.1, on the reverse strand, counting down.
GGCGTCGAACCGCGACAGGCCGCTCAGCCGGAACTGGATCGGAATGCGGTCCAGCATGGACACGCAGGTCAGGTGGCGGCAGTGCTGGACCAGCGCATTGATCGCCGGATCACGGCTCCCGTCGATCGACAGCGTCTCTTCTTGGACCGACACGGCCACCAGGGAGGTCGGAAACACGCGGTTGCGCGGCGCCAGGTAAGCGCTGACCAGGGCGCGACGCTCGATCAGCGACTGCAGCACGCGGGCGATCTCACGCCGGTCGTGCAGGAGGTAGCGCGCGTCTTCCTCGTCCCGCAGCGGGCGGGGCTGCTCCTGCTCGCCATGGTCGGGTTCGCTGTGCTCGGACATACCTGTTCGACCTCCGAAAAAGAAGGGTGCCGGCTCCACGATGACGGCAGTCCGGCGATCGGTCCGCTTGCTGATATATCGAGCGTCGCGGTCGAATCTTTAGCGCATTGCGGTGGAGCGGAACTGCAGGCAGGCCGGCGCGGCGCGGCGCGGCGTCGCAACGAGGGCGGCCCGAAGGCATTGGCGCGGCCGTAGCGTGGCGATGGGCATCGGCTAGCGCTTGGGGCCGTCGTCCCGGCGGGAGCCGGGACGACGGCGGCAAGAGGCGAGGGCCGCAGACGTTGCCTAGAACTCCTGCCACTCGCCCGCGGCCAAGGCCGCCTGGACGATCTTCGAGGGCGACAGCGGCGCGGCAGCGCGACGAGGCGCTGCGGGCGCGCGCATGGGCGCTTTGGCGGCCGGCGCACGCGGCGGCGCCTGCGGGCCGCCTTCGTCCAGCACGAACACCGCCACGGTCTGTGCCAGTGCCTGGGCCTGTTCCTCCATGCTGCGCGCGGCGGCCGAGGCCTCTTCCACCAGGGCGGCGTTCTGCTGGGTGGTCTCGTCCATCTGGGCGATGGTCTGGTTGACCTGTTCGATGCCGGCGCTCTGCTCCTGCGAGGCGGCCGAGATCTCGGCCATGATGTCGGTCACCCGCTGCACCGAGGCCACGATCTCGCCCATGGTGGCGCCGGCCTTGCCGACCAGGGCCGAGCCGTCGGAGACCTTGTCCACCGAGGTCTCGATCAGCCCCTTGATCTCCTTGGCGGCCGCGGCCGAACGCTGGGCCAGGGTGCGCACCTCGCTGGCGACCACGGCGAAGCCGCGGCCCTGTTCGCCGGCCCGGGCCGCTTCCACCGCGGCGTTGAGGGCCAGGATGTTGGTCTGGAAGGCGATGCCGTCGATGACCGAGATGATCTCGGCGATCTTCTTGGAGGATTGTTCGATGTCGCGCATGGTGGTGACCACTTGGCCGACCACTTCGCCGCCCTGGGAGGCGACGGAGGCGGCGCCGATGGCCAGCTGGTTGGCCTGGCGTGCGGACTCGGCGTTCTGGCGCACGGTGGAGGTCAGCTCCTCCATCGAGGCGGCGGTCTCTTCCAGGTTGGCGGCCTGCTGTTCGGTGCGCTGGGAGAGGTCGGCGTTGCCGGAGGCGATCTCGCCGGCGGAGGTGTTGATGCTGACCGAGGCCTGCTTGATCTGGCCGACGATGTCGGTGAGCTGGCTGGCGGTGGCGTTGGCGTCGTCGCGGATGCGGGCGAACACGCCGTGGAAGTCGCCGTCCATGCGGGCGGTCAGGTCGCC
>DATHAV010000566.1:0-11623 GCA_035296505.1 Pseudoxanthomonas sp. | reverse complement strand
ATGAAGAGTTCGGTCATGCCCGCATCGCGCCAGGTGCGCAGCCGGGCTTCGCTGACCAGCTGGTAATGGACCTGGTAGTCGCCCGCCTCCAGGCTGGCGTCCGCGGAGGAGGCCTCGTCGCCGCGGCCCCGGCCGGGGGCGGGGCTCCTGGACGGCCCCGCGTTCACAGGGTCCGCGTCTTCCTCGATCATGCCGGGCGGCTGCCCCCAGACGCGCGGGCGGCGGCGGGTCGAGGCGGGTGGATTCGCGGCGGGCGCGCGGGCCTGGCGCTGCGTGGCGGCGTCCGTAGCCTCGGACGGCTGCGGCGGCGACACGCCCGGGCGCTCCATCGGTTGAAGTGCGGGCGTCGGCCCGTCCGAGGCGGTGGGCGCGTTCGGCGGCACCGGGTCGTCCGTGCGCTCGACCAGCGTGGACCGCACGTGCGAGGCCGCCGGAGGCGCCGGCACGGGCCGGAGCGTGCGCGCGGGAGGCGGGCTGGGCGGTCCTTGCGTGGCTGGCTGGCGTGTCTCGCCGACGAAATCCACCTCGACTCTGCCGCCGCTGGCGGCGCCTTGCGGAGTCGTCACGGTGGGCGTGGACGCGTACAGCAGGGCGAGCAACGCCAGCAGATGCAGCAGCGCGCTGACGAAGGCGGCGATCCAGGGGTCCAGGCGTTCGTGCGTCGGTCCGGCCCTGGCCTCCAGGCGGTTCGAGGCGTCGCTCATGCCATCGAGGGCGCGTGGGTGCTGCGGGACGTCATGCGGAACCGAAAGGCGTGCGGCGGTGGGGTGGCGCATCGTAGCGCGCGGGCGGCAGACTCACTGCCGCCTTGATTGAAAGACCCGGGATTAAAGAACGGCGTTCATTTCCCGCGTCGAATTGGACACGATCCCGCTTCGATCCTGTGCCGCCGGCGACCCGTTTGTCGATAACGCTGCGCCAGCACGCGCAGCGCCAGCCCCACCCGATTCATCGCCAATAACGTCCGCCGCCTGCGGGATGTGCCTCGGCTGAAGCGCTTGAACAGGCGGGGCGTTCGCGCGGGAAGGGGGACCGGGCGGTCCATCGGCGCATCCAGGCACCCTGTGCCGCGCGCATCGCCTGCCGTGGCGGCTGTCGTTGTGGGTGCGTGAGGTGCCTTGCGCCTCCGACGGTACGTCCGCATGCAGGTCCGGCATCCACGCTCCGGCGCTTCCCCATTGGCGGTTCCGTCACAGCGGAGCCGCCGGGATCGTGCGGTAAAATTCGCATCCGCCGCAGAGAATCCCCATGAGCCAGTCCGACAACGCGTCTCCTCCCGAAGTCAGCCAAGCGCAGGCCGAGGACGCCGTGCGCACGCTGCTGCGCTGGGCCGGCGAGGATCCTGCCCGCGAGGGCCTGCTGGACACGCCCAAGCGCGTGGCCAAGGCGTACCGCGACTGGTTCGGCGGCTACCGGGTCGATCCGCGCGAGTACCTGGAGCGCACCTTCAAGGAGGTCGGCGGCTACGACGAGATGATCGTGCTGCGCGACATCGAGTTCGAGAGCCACTGCGAGCACCACATGGCGCCGATCATAGGCAAGGCGCACGTGGGCTACCTGCCCGACGGCAAGGTGGTCGGCATCAGCAAGCTGGCGCGCGTGGTCGAGGCATACGCGCGCCGCTTCCAGGTGCAGGAAAAGCTGACCGCGCAGATCGCCGGCTGCATCCAGGACGTGCTGCAGCCGCTGGGCGTGGGCGTGGTGATCGAAGCCGCGCACGAGTGCATGACCACGCGCGGCGTGCACAAGCGCGGGGTGAGCATGGTGACCTCCAAGATGCTCGGCAGCTTCCGCGCCGACGCGCGCACCCGCGCCGAGTTCCTGCGCTTCATCGAGTGCAGCCCCACCCGGGGCTGAGGCCAGAGGCCGCCTGCGGCGGCGGCCTCGGCCGAGGCGCCCGCCGCGCCACCTGCCGCGCGGCTACCGCCGGCACGCTTCCCCTACCTCGTCCCTTTCGCCACCGCGGTACGCGAAGGCTACGCCGCCAACGCCTTGTCGCTGCCGCGCGGCGATGCACTGTCGGGCAGTGCCTGCCACCGGCACGCCATCCGATCTTCAAGTTGCGAGTTGCTGCTCGATGTCCCTTGAAACTCAGGTCCAGCGTTTCACAGATGCCTTGGAAGGGCTTGGCGGTTCGCAGGAAACGGCAGGCTCAAGGACGAACTCGGCTGGAAGGACAGCACCTACCAAAGGGTTCGAGCGCAGCTGATAGAGGAAGGCGTGATCGCGCCGGGACGGGGCCGCGGCGGCTCGGTGGCGCTGGCCGGCAAGGGCAAGCCGGCGACGCAAGCCGGCGACCAAGGCGAAAACGGCCTCCGCCAACCCGGGCGGCAAGCCTGGGCGGGTCGAAACCGGCAACCCCCGCAACGGAGACGCTGGCCGCTACAGCCAGGCGTTCAACGCCATCGACAAGGCGATGCGCAACGACGAGGGCCTGGCGTCGGAACTGGACTATGCCGAGCAGACCTCCTGGCTGCTGTTCCTGAAGTACCTGGACGACATGGAGCACGAGTGGGCGGACGAGGCCGCGCTCAAGGGCAAGTCCTACCATCCGATCCTGACCAGGCCGTACCGCTGGCATGACTGGGCCGCGCCGAAGACCGCGGACGGCAGGCCGGACCCCAACGCGCGCACCGGCAGCGATCTGATCGAGTTCGTCAACGCCAAGCTCATCCCGCACCTCAAATCGTTCAAGGACAACAGCGTCCAGGCCGACAGTCTGCAGTACAAGATCGGCGAGATCTTCTCGGAAGTGTCCAACCGCTTCCGCTCCGGCTACACCCTGCGCGACGTGCTGCAGATCGTGGACACGCTGAGCTTCGGCAGCTCCGAAGCCAAGCACGAGCTGTCCGACCTGTACGAGACCCGCATCAAGCGCATGGGCAACGCCGGGCGCAACGGCGGCGAGTACTACACCCCGCGCCCGCTGATCCGCGCCATGATCCAGGTGGTGCAGCCGCGGATCGGCGAAACCCTATACGACGGCGCCTGCGGCAGCGCGGGCTTTCTGTGCGAGGCCTGGGAGCACCTGCGCCGCGACGACCTGTCGGCGAAGGAGTGGGACATCCTGCAGCGCAGGACCTTCTACGGGCAGGAGAAGAAATCGCTGGCCTACGTGCTGGGCGTGATGAACATGATCCTGCACGGCATCGACGCGCCCAACATCCGCCACGCCAACACCCTGGCGGAGAACGTCATAGACATCCAGCACAAGGATCGCCACGACATCGTGCTGGCCAACCCGCCGTTCGGCGGCGGCGAGCGCAGGGAAGTGCAGCAGAACTTCCCGATCCGCTCGTCGGAGACGGCTTACCTGTTCCTGCAGCACTTCATCCGCAAGCTCAAGGCCGGCGGCCGCGGCGCGGTGGTGATCAAGAACACCTTCCTGAGCAACACCGACAACGCCAGCGTCGAGCTGCGCCGCGAACTGCTGGCCAGCTCCAATCTGCACACCGTGCTCGACTGCCCCGGCGGCACTTTCCAGGGCGCGGGCGTGAAGACCGTGGTGCTGTTCTTCGACAAGGGCGCGCCGACCCGAAACATCTGGTACTACCGGCTCGACCCGGGCCGCTCGCTGGGCAAGACCACGCCGCTGAACGATGCCGACCTGGCCGAGTTCGTGCGGTTGCAGAAGACCAGGGCGCGCAGCGAAAAGAGCTGGACCGTGGACGTGGACGATGTGGACGCCGCCACCTGCGACCTGTCGGTGAAGAACCCGCACGCGCCGGAGGCCGCGCCGCGGCGCACGCCGCAGCAGATCATCGACGACATGCTGGCGCGGGATGCGGAGACGGCGAAGCTGCTGGCGCAGGTGAGGCAGATGTTGTGAGCGTCTCACGAGACTGGAAATTGGTTTTTCTTGAATCAGTCGCGCAGATCGTCAATGGAGGGACGCCGGCCTCGGGTGTTCCCGGCTACTGGAATGGCGATGTCCAGTGGCTGACTCCAAGAGATATGGGGCTGATGCAGAGTCGCGAAATTGCCCAGACGCCAAAAACGATTACACAGGATGGCCTTCGGAACTCGTCCGCTCGGTTGGTGCCGGAGACCTCAGTCATTCTCTCGACGCGCGCACCCATCGGGCATCTAGCTATCAACACGCGACCTATGGCTTTCAATCAGGGATGTCGCGGAATCGTACCGGGGGGTCGGTTGGATCATCAGTTCCTCTACTACTTCCTCTTGGCAAGTCGAAGTAGGTTGGACAGCCTTGGGACAGGTGCCACTTTCAAAGAGCTGTCAGCTGGTGCTTTGAGATCATTCCAGATTCCCCTCCCTCCGCTGGAGGAACAGAAACGCATCGTCGCAGTGCTGGATCAGGCCTTCGCCGCCCTCGACCGCGCCCGTGCCAATGTAGAAGAGAACATGAAGGCAGCCGAGGGTCTGCTGCAGGGGGCGTTGGATGCGAGTTTCGAAGCCATTGCGATGAAGTCGAAACCGATTGAGCTGCAGGACGCGGTACATCCCGATTGCGGCCTATCGTACGGAATCGTCCAGCCGGGAGACGAGGTGGACGATGGGCTGCCGATCGTTCGACCCGTCGACCTGACGCAGCGGGAGATCGGCCTCGCCGGCTTGAAGCGCATCAACCCCAATGCGGCACGCGGTTATACGCGCACGACACTTCAAGGCGGGGAGCTTCTGCTCTGCGTCCGGGGAAGCACGGGCACTGTTTCAGTCGCTTCCGAGGAGCTGGCAGGCGCCAACGTCACGCGCGGCATCGTGCCGATCCGCTTCGATCCTTCCCGAGTGCTGCGGGACTTCGCTTACTTCCAGTTCCGCTCCTGTCTTGTCCGCAGTCAGATCGCGGAAAAGACGTATGGCGCGGCCCTGATGCAGATCAACATCAAGGATCTGCGTGCCTTAAGGTTCCTTGTGCCTGAATTGGATGCACAGCGCGAGCTTGTGCAGAAATCCGAGGCGGTACTGGCGGACACTGAAGCACTTTGCCGTTCCTACGAAGCCCAGCTGATCGACATCGCCGCCCTCCGCCACTCCCTCCTCCAAGCCGCCTTCTCCGGCCAGCTCGCCTGACGCGCTTCCGATGTAGTCGCAGCAAACGTTATGGCGCGATCGGGCGGGGAGCCTGGGTGAATTCAGGAACAAGAACCCCCGTGTAGTTCCCGAAGGAAGGATCAAGAGGCGGGGGCCATGGTGCCATTAGAGGCCAGCAGCCTTGAGCCAATAGCGCCATCAATGCGCAGGGTCGGCTGCGGAGTAGCGGGCCAGAGTCAGCCAGTGGCGGCGGTCACCTCGCTCTGCCGGTCGATGGCAACCTCAAGCTCTAGGCATCTTGGGCATCGCCGATGGAATCGCCAATCCAGTCTTTCTGGCCGTCGCTGCGCAGCGCGCTGGGATCGAAACCGTACCCCAATACAATGGCGCGTGTCTTGATATAGCCAGCGGAGCGCAATCGCTCACAGTACTTCTGAAGAGTCGAGGCGTCTTCGGTCAATACGCAATCGATCTGCTCGCGGCTGGCCTGCGCGAGCAGCTTTACATCGTCGCGCACCACGGCCCGAGCGTCGTCCGCGTCACGTTGGCCGAGAGCATTCCAGAGGTTCGCAGCCTGCTGGCCGTGGGTCAGGTTGAAGTCGAGCGGTCGAAAGTTGCCAAGCGGCAGATCGGTAATCGGCTGCTTGATGGCAAACTCTGCCGCAACGATGGCCGACAAGCGCATCGGTACGGTGGTTCTCAGAAGGTACTGGTAGTACCGCCTGGCGATGGAGTGATTGGAGCGATTCGCATCCACCAGCGTGATCAGAAAGCTGGTATCCAGCAGCACTTCGGCGCTCATCCTCGACCGCTCCGCAGGGACTCCAGCCAGTCATCGGAAACGTCCGCCCATGCCTCGGTGCCCCGACGCACCAGCTCCTCGAACTGCGCTTCATCCCAAGCGCCCTGTGGATTCTCGAAGCTCCGCAAGACCAGGTTGCGCAGCTCGCCAGTCTCCAGGTTCTCCTCCGCAGCTATCCGGAGCGTGGCGGGCTTGTAGAGCCGGTTGCGCTCTTCGTCCGCCAGCAACTTCTGGCTGCTGGCAATGGTCAGCACCTTGCCCGAATCGAGCTTCAAGTGGACGTTGGGCTTGTTGGTGCCGCCCAGATCGGTCACCTGCCCACGCAGGTACTTTTCGACGGCAACCCATACGGCCGTCGATTGGTTGCGAAAATCGGACTCGCGATCGACGCGGACTGCGGTTGCGCCGTTCCGATCGGCAAGCGTGTAGCGGCGATGCGGATGCTTGCGAGCCGCAGCCTGCCACCGCTCGACCACCTCTGCGCGCCAAGGGTCGATCAGGCCCAGGCTGGCGGAATTCTGCAGTCTCGCCACATCATTCCACAGGCTGGTGGCCGCGAGCAGCCCGCCGACCACGAAGGCAAGCGATCCTTCTTCGATAGCAACCATCGTCTGGTTGGGATCGACCTCTTTGTTTGATCCAGCCAGAAAATCCGCCACGTCGTTCTGGAACTGCCTCAGCAGCGCCATCGGCACACGCGACGGTCCGACCTTTGCATCATCGATGCGGTCGTCCAAGGCGAAGCGGAGGGTGTCGGCAGGCTGCATGCGCTCCATTGTAGCTTCCGGCCCCGGCTACCGGGCTGGTTTGCCGTCGGCGGCGCCGGGGAGCGTGGTGCAATTTCGGCGGGGCAAGTATCGGTGCCAATTCCGTACTCCGACAGGGGAAACGCAGTGCCTGGACCTGGACCAGCTGCAGACACGGCCTTGGCTGGGGCTGAGGTGCCAGGAGCTTCAGGCCCGTTCAGATTTGCGGCTTTCCCGCCGGCCGCCCTGGCTCGCCTGTGCCAATATTTGTGCCGCTTTGCCCCAGACCGCAGCACGCTTGGAGCCTCGCATGAGCGCCGCCACGATCCGCCTGCCCAACGACCTCAAGGCCCGCATCTCCCGGGCGGCCGAAGCGGCCGGGACAGCCGCGCACAACTTCATCCCGCCGTCGATTGGCCGCCCGGCCGGCCAGGACCGCCGCCAACTGCTGGGTGGAGGGCTGGGAAGACTGGTGGCTCCTGGAAAGCGGCTAAATAAGAACCCCCACGTAAGTTCCCAAAGGAACCAAGAGGCGAGGTCATGTCGCGGACAGGGTTAGCGCCTGGCGGTTTGAATTGCCATTCACCACCGTGAATGGCCGGATGTATTAAGTAGCCTCCGAGGATCCTGCGCCCGTGTAACACGCATGTGCTACATTGCCTTGGACGGTAACGCATTAGGAGTCCCCGCATGAGCACCACCACCATCCGCCTGCCGGACGCGCTCAAGGCTCGAATCGCCAAGGCGGCGGAAGCGGCCGGCACCACGGCGCACAACTTCATCCTGGAAGCCATCGCCGAAAAGGCCGATCAGGCCGAACGTCGGGCCGACTTCCACGCCCAGGCCGATCAGCGTTGGGCCGAGTTTCTCGAAACTGGCGAGAGTATTCCATGGGATGAGATGCGCCGCTATCTGATGGACCGCATCCACGGCAAGGCCGGCGCGCGTCCAGTCGCCCGCAAGTTCGCCAAATAGCATGGCGCGCGTCGAGTTCCTGCCCGGCGTGTACGAGGACCTGCAGCGCGTTATCAGCCATTTGGAGCAGCACGAGGCCGAGCACATTCACGATCGGCTTGGCGCGCTCGTCAGTGCCTCCGATGTGCTCACGAACAATCCGCTGATCGGACGCCCCACGCGCGATGATCTGCGCGAACTGGTCATCGGCCGGGGCGCTCGCGGGTACTTCGCCCTCTACCGGTATGTGGTCGCGCTGGATACCGTGTTCGTCCTGGCGATCCGCGCGCAGCGGGAGGCGGGCTATGCACGCGACGCATGAAACCGAGGCCGACACCCGCGCCAACCGCATCGACCCGGTGCTGCGCGATGCCGGCTGGGGCGTGGTGGACGGCGCGCACGTCCATCGCGAGCTGATCTGCCCGGGCCGCATCCTCGGCGCCGGCCAGCGCGGCACCGCGCTGTCGGCGGATTACGTGTTGAGCTACCGCGGGCGCAAGCTGGCGGTGATCGAGGCCAAGCGCGCCGGGCTGGGCCACACGACGGGCGTCGGCCAGGCCAAGGACTATGCCGCGCGGCTGAAGGCGCGCTTGGCCTATGCCACCAACGGCATCGGCTGGTACGGCATCGACATGCATACGGGCACGGAGGGCGACATCGCGCTGCCGTTCCCGACCCCGGAGCAGCTCTGGCTGCGCTGCTTCCCCGACGGCAACGACTGGCGCCAGCGCTTGGGCGCGGTGCCGTTCGAGACCGGCGGCGGCAAGTGGCAGCCGCGCTACTACCAGCACAACGCGATTACCGCGGTGCTGGAAGCGATCTCGAAGCACAAAAACCGCATCCTGCTGACGCTCGCCACCGGTACCGGCAAGACCTCCATCGCCTTCCAGATCGCGTGGAAGCTGTTCCATGCGAAGTGGAACCTGAGCCGCGACCTGGTGCGCCGCCCGCGCATCCTGTTCCTGGCCGATCGCAACATCCTCGCCGATCAGGCGTTCAACGCCTTCAGCGCCTTTCCGCCGGATGCGCTGTGCCGCATCCGTCCGGAGGAAATCCGCAAGCGCGGCGCCATTCCGCGCAATGCCAGCGTGTTTTTCACCATCTTCCAGACCTTCATGACCGGCGGTGGCGATTCGGAGGGCGAATCCGGGGATGCGCAGTTCATCTTCGAGGGCTACGAGCCGGACTTCTTCGACCTCATCGTCATCGACGAATGCCACCGCGGCGGTGCGCGCGACGAGAGCGCCTGGCGCGCGATCCTCGAGTATTTCAAGCCGGCGGTGCAGCTGGGCCTGACCGCCACCCCCAAGCGCGACGTCAATACCGACACCTACGCCTACTTCGGCGAGCCGGTCTACACCTATGCGCTGAAGGAAGGCATCGCCGACGGGTTCCTCACGCCGTTCAAGGTGCGGCAGATGGTTTCGACGATGGACGAGTACACCTTCTGCGACGGCGACGAAGTGCTGGCCGGGGAGCTGGACCGCGACAAGACCTACACCGAGGCCGACTTCAACATTCGGCTGGTCATCGACCAGCGCGAACGCAGCCGCGTGCACGAGTTCATGGACCAGATCGACCAGCGGCAGAAGACGCTGGTGTTTTGCGCCACTCAGGACCATGCCGCGCGGGTGCGCAACTTCATCAATCAGGTGAAGGCCAACCCGGACCCGCACTACTGCGAGCGCGTGACCGCAGACGACGGTGCGCTGGGCGAGCGCCACCTGCGCGAGTTCCAGGACAACGAGAAGACCCTGCCGACCATCCTGACCACCTCGCAGAAGCTCTCCACCGGCGTGGACGCGCTGAACGTGCGCAACATCGTGCTACTGCGCCCGATCAAGTCGATGGTCGAGTTCAAGCAGATCATCGGGCGCGGCACCCGCATCTTCGAGGGCAAGGATTACTTCACCATCTACGACTTCGTGAAGGCTTACGAGCACTTCAACGATGCCGCGTGGGATGGCGAGCCGCTGCCGCCGGACCCGCCGGGCGATCCACGGCTACCGCATGGGGATGGCGATGGCGATCCACGTCCGCCGTTGGAAACTACCGGCGACGGTGGCGTGCACGAACCGCCACCGCCCGAGCGGATCGTGGTCAGGCTGGCCGACGGCCGGGAGCGCAGCATCCGCTACCTGGCCGCGACCACCTACTGGTCCAACGACGGACGCATGATCACCGCGCAGGAATTCATGCAGCAGTTGTTCGGCGATCTGGATGGCCTGTTGGCATCGGAAGACGAGCTGCGCGCGATCTGGAGCGACCCCGACCGGCGCGAAGCATTCATTCAGCGCCTTGCGGACCTGGGCTACGACAGCGATCGCCTGGACGACATGCGGCGGCTGATCGACGCGCCCAACAGCGACATCTTCGACGTGCTGGCCTACGTGCGATTCACGCTGGCGCCCGTGGCCCGGACGCAGCGGGTCCAGTCGGCCATGTCCACCGGGCTGGGCGGATACGAACGCGAGATGCGCTCGTTCCTGGAGTACGTGCTCGGCAATTACCAGCGCAACGGCATCGGTGAATTGGCGAGCGGCAAGATCGGCGATGTCCTGCGCATCCGCTATGGCGGCGTGAATGATGCGAAACGCGTGCTGGGCAGCGTGGAAACCATTCGCAGCGCGTTCGTGAACATCCAGGCGCACTTGTTCCGGTAAGGCTGCGGGACGGGAATGAGCCCAGCGCCGCGCGGAATCGTGGGTAACCTCGATAGGCTGGGAAGCGCCTCGTCCGCGCACTCGGCGAGCGCCGGCCGCCGATGCCGAGGCGCTGATGCGCTGATGCGCTGATGCGCTGATGCGCTGATGCGCTGATGCGCTGATGCGCTGATGCGCTCACGCTATAGCATCCATGTGCTGAACCTGCGGCGGCGACCTGCTGTAAATTCCAACGCCGGCGATCCGGCGCCTGCGGTGTTGCCGCGCCGCTGCACTAAACTGCGCCACCCCCGACCCGCTGGACGCTCCTTGGACACCGTGATGCCGCGCCGCCGGGCCGCCCTGGTCTTCATCTTCGTCACCGTGTTGATCGACGTGCTGTCCTTCGGCCTGATCATTCCGGTGCTGCCGCACCTGGTGCAGGACTTCGTCGGCGGCAGCGTCGCCAGCGCCGCGGTATGGGTGGGCATCTTCGGCACCGCGTTCGCCGCGATCCAGTTCGTCAGCGCGCCGATCCAGGGCGCGCTCTCGGACCGCTACGGGCGCCGGCCGGTGATCCTGCTCTCGTGCCTGGGGCTGGGGCTGGACTTCATCTTCATGGCGCTGGCCGATTCGCTGCCTTGGCTGATGGTGGGGCGCGTGATCTCCGGCATCGCCTCGGCCAGCTTCACCACCGCCAACGCCTACATCGCCGACATCACCCCGAACGAGGGCCGCGCCAAGGCCTTCGGCATGATCGGCGCGGCGTTCGGCGTCGGCTTCATCGTCGGGCCGCTGATCGGCGGTTGGCTGGGCTCGATCGGCCTGCGCCTGCCGTTCTGGTTCGCCGCCTGTCTGGCGCTGCTGAACTTCCTCTACGGCTGGCTGGTGCTGCCCGAATCGCTGCCGAAGGAAAGGCGCAGCGCGCGCTTCGACTGGTCGCACGCCAATCCGATCGGGTCGCTGGGCCTGCTGCGGCGCTACCCGCAGGTGTTCGGGCTGGCGGCGGTGGTGCTGCTGGCCAACCTGGCGCATTACGTGTACCCGAGCGTCTTCGTGCTGTTCGCCGACTACCGCTTCGACTGGGGCCCGCGCGAGGTCAGCTGGGTGCTGGCGGCGGTGGGCGTCTGCAGCGTGATCGTGCAGGCCGGGCTGATCGGCACCGTGGTCAAGCGCGTGGGCGAGCGCCGCGCGCTGCTGTTCGGGCTGGCCTGCGGCGTCGTCGGGTTCACGATCTACGCCTTCGCCGAGGCCGGCTGGCTGTTCATGCTCGGGGTGCCTATCAGCGCGCTCTGGGGCATGGCCGGACCCGCGACCCAGGCCTTGATCACCCGCCAGGTGGGGCCGGACGTGCAGGGCCGCATCCAGGGCGCGCTGATGAGCCTGGTGAGCCTGGCGGGAATCCTGGGGCCGATGCTGTTCACCTCCTCGTTCGCGCTGTTCATCGGCCCGCAGGCGCCGGCCCACCTGCCGGGTGCGCCCTG
>DATHAV010000565.1:0-4517 GCA_035296505.1 Pseudoxanthomonas sp. | reverse complement strand
GCGCCAGAACCGCCTGGACGCCATCGACGGCGTCAAGCTGGCGCCCGATGCCAAGGGGCAGTACGGCACGGCATCGAACCTGATGGTCTACCGGGGCGATCCCGACCTGGCCGGCACCTCCCGCGCGCTGGTGCCGGCGGCGGCGCTACAGGTGCCCACTGAGCGGAGCGTGGCGGAGTTCGCGCAAGTGGACCTGGCCGTGCAGCTGGCGCACCAGGAGGAGCGGCGCAGGCAGCAGGAGCGCGAGGCGCAGGCAGCGCAAGGGCCGGTGATAGGGTGAATCGGCCCAATCCATCCGACGCTGGCGTGCAAGGAACACACGGGTGGAGAACAGGATTCAGAGTGGACCTTGTCCCGCTGCGTAACGCTCCGGGTACCTGCGTAACGGCATGCGGATGCGGAGTAAGAGGTGGCGAAGCGGTGCATCAGAGAGATGGGGTTGCGGTTGCCGATGGGATCAGTGAACGATTTAGCGCATATCTTGCTTGCGAATTAGGCAGGTTATCTGGGTCGGCTGTGCATGTGCGGAGCCCTTTAGTTCATCAGGTGCTAGGCTTGCATTAAATTGGGTGTATTACAGAACGAGGGCGTCGTGACAAAGCTAATATGTCTTTTCAATCACAAAGGGGGGGTTAGCAAGACTACGACAGTCTTCAACTTAGGCTGGATGTTGGCGTTGAAAGGCAAGCGCGTAATCCTTGCTGACTTTGACCCGCAGTGCAATCTGACCGGAATTATAGGCGGTTACAATGGCTGGGAAGACATGAGGACGCTATACGACACGCCTCAGCCTAACAACGTACGCGATGCGTTAGCGCCAGCATTTGAGTCACAGCCTCGACAAATTATCGGAGCAAATTGTTTTGAGGTGAGCCCTGATGTACCAAGCTTGTTGCTTCTCGCAGGTCATATTGGACTTTCAGAGTATGAAACGACCCTGGGCGTCGCACAGGAACTTAGTGGTTCTCTGCTACCTCTAAGGAATCTTCCAGGCGCCATCCGGTACATGCTGGACGCAACAGCAAGCAAATATTGTGCCGATTATGTTTTGGTCGACATGAGCCCGAGCGTTGGTGCACTTAATCAGAACTTGTTGACTACTAGCGACCATTTCATCGTGCCTCTGCATCCAGACTATTTCTCATCAATGGCGCTGAACTCGCTTTCGGGAATTCTGCCTCGGTGGCAAAAGTGGGCGCACACTGCGGCCTCAATCGACGTTTTGGCCAATGCTGACTATCCCTTCCCAACACCACATGTGAGTTTCATTGGTTCCGTTGTGCAGAAGTACCGCCCTAGATTAGGAAAAGCCTCGAATGCCTTTCAGTCTTGGATAGACAAGCTAAAGACGGGAATGGAGCGAGATCTTGTGCCTGCTCTGGCAGCTTCTGGAATGTTGGACGTGGTCGAATTTCGTAATCGCGTCGGCATAAACCCGTGGGTTCCAATCATGGAGGTTGCTGACTTCAACAGCCTCATTGCGCTCTCACAGGAGCATCAGGTTCCTGTTTATGCTCTTACTGCTCGTCAAGTTAACCAGCAGGGCTCGGTTTGGCGACAAACACAAGAAAGTATGGACATCTTCCGCGAAGCATTTTCTCTTTGTGCTGATCGGGTAATCGCTGCAAGCGCATGAATCCCAGGCAAATTTTCGACGAAGCTTGGGGCAGAGCTGACATGTTGACTGTAATTCATACCTTCGTTGCACGGCGCGGCACAGGTGCTTTGAGGCCAGACGAACTTCTGCGGGCAGAATGGGTAGCTCGTGTTAGTGCTCTTGATCTCTTCATCCATGAGCTTGTGGCACAGCGAATGTTGAAGATAATTTCTCAAGAACTACCACAGACAGCAGCCTTTACCAGGTTTCGAGTAAGCACTGACACTGCGGCGAGAATGGCCGTAGGTCCGGCGACGGCGGCACAAGCAGCATTTGATTTAGACCTGCGTGAGCAGTTCAGCACACTGACATTTCAAATGCCGGACAAGATTGCAGATGCTATTCGTCTTTGCTCCTCTGTAAAGCTGTGGAACGCCGTCGCTGAGAACCAGAATCTGGGGGCTCCAACTGCTCAAATAGAAGTTTTTTCAAAGAATATTAAAGCTACGCTTTCTTTAATTGTAGGTAGGAGAAACAAGATTGCTCACGAGGGGGATTTACAACCAGGTGTGCCCAGAGAGCCGTGGCCTATTTCCGAATCTGATGTTGCCGAGGTCCGTAACTTCATCCAATGTCTCGTGATCTCAATCGACTCTGTAGTCGCGGCAGCGGACCCACCGTAGCCTTTAAGTCCCCTGCATAGGGTAGGCACTGGCTCACCCTGCGCCTATCCCCGCGGCTTGACTGAATTCGCTCCCGGCTCCCGGCCTCAGCCGCCCAGCCGCAGCAGCGAATTGGACGACTGCGCCATCTCGTCGCCGCTGCGGATCACCTTGACCTGCATCTCGAACTGGCGCTGCAGCTGGATCATCTGCACCAGGGCGCCGGCGGCGTTGACGTTGCTGCCCTCCAGCGCGCCGGTGGTGAGGCTGGTGCCGGCCGCGTCGGGCGGGGCGGCGGCGGGATCGCGCGCGCGCATCAGGCCGTCGGCGCCGCGCGTCAGCTGCTCGGGCGCGGCCTGCACGATGCGCATGCGGCCGACCTCGGTCATGGTCTGCGGGCCTTCGCCCTGGGCGACGATCGACACGGTGCCGTCGCCGCCGATGTCCACCGACTGCGCCGGCGGGATCGCCATCGGGTTGCCGTTCTGGTCCAGCACCGGATGCCCGGTCGAGGTCACCAGCATGCCGTTGGCGGTGATCGCCAGTTCGCCGTTGCGGGTATAGGCCGGGGCGCCGTCGCTGGACTGCACCGCCAGCCAGCGACCATCGGCCAGCGAGACGTCGAGGCCGCGGCCGGTGACCATTTGCGAGCCGGCGCGCGAGTCGAAGCCGGCGTCCACCAGCATCGCGTCGATGCGCGAGGGCAGGCCGGGGCCCTGGATGCGGAACGGTTCGGTGGCCGCCAGCGCGGCCTTGAAGCCCTTGGTGTCGACGTTGGCCAGGTTGTGCGACACCGCGCCCTGCGCCTGCAGCGAAGCGCGGGCGCCGGTCATGGCGACGTAGAGTCCCTTGTCCATTGCGGTCTCCCGGCGGCTCGCCTATCAGCGGATGTTGATCACGGTCTGGGTGATCTGGTCCTGGGTGGACAGCATCTGCGAGTTGGCCTGGAAGTTGCGCTGGGCCACGATCATGTTGACCAGCTGCTCGGTCAGGTCGACGGTCGAGGCTTCCAGCGCGCCGGAGGCCACCTGGCCGAAGTCCGAGGTGCCCGGCGCGCCGGTGCGCGGCTCGCCGGAGGCGAAGCTGTGGGTCCAGGTGTTGTTGCCCTGCGACACCAGCCCCTGCGGGTTGTTGAAGTTGGTCAGCGCGACCTGGCCGATGGCGCGGTCCACGCCGTTGGAGTAGCGCGCGTACACCACGCCTTCGGGGGAGACGCTGAACTCGTTGAGCTTGCCGGTGGCGAAGCCGTCCTGGCGCTGGTCGCGCTTGGCGAACGCCTCGCCGTACTGGGTGGTGCCGGAGATGTCCAGGGTCATGTTGAGCACGCCGGCGCCGGTGGTCGGCGTGAACGGCGCCAGGGCGATGCGGCCGTTGGCGGGCGAGGTCAGCGCGCCGTTGTTGTTGAACTGCACCGTGGTCGGCGGGCCCATCGAGGTGCCGTCGACATAGACGTGCGCCTGCCACTCGTTGGGGTTGGCCGTCTTGACGTAGTAGACCGTCTGCGCGTGGGCCACGCCCAGCGAGTCGTACACGGTCACCGAGGTGGTCTCGTTGTAGCTGTTGCCGTTGGCGGGATTGAACGTCGTCACCGTCGGCCGCGCCGCGTTGCCGGGCAGGGTCACGCCGAGGTTGACCAGCGTGGTGGGGCGGGGCGGGCTGTCGCTGGTCAGCAGCTGCAGGTCCTGCAGGCGGCCGGTGTCGAAACCCGAGCCGTCCGGGCGCGGCGGGAACGCCTGCAGCCGGTAGCCGTCCGGCGTGGTGACGAAGCCGTTGGCGTCGCGCTGGAAATTGCCGGCGCGGGTGTAGACGTTGCTGCCGTTGTTGCTGACGGTGAAGAAGCCTTCGCGGTCCACCGCCAGGTCCAGGTAGCGCCCGGTCTGGTTGATGTCGCCCTGGGAGAACTGCTGGGCGACGTTGGTCACCCGCACGCCGGCGCCGATGCCGTTCTGCAGCAGGCCGTAGCCGGTGCTGGAGAACACTTCGGCGAATTCGGCGCGCGACTGCTTGAAGCCGGTGGTGGCGACGTTGGCGATGTTGTGCGAGGTGACGTTGAGGTCGGCGTTGGCCGCCTTCATGCCCGAGAGCGAACTGTTGAAAGCCATGGTGGACTCCTGATTGCGTTGCGAGCGTGGAAAGCGGAGGGGTGTCAGAGGGCGGACTTGCCGATGCGCAGCACGTAGTCCAGCGGCGCGGTGCCCAGGCCGGGCAGGTTGAGGTACAGGCCGTCGCTGCCGACCGTGACGCTCTCGACCACCGAA
>DATHAV010000564.1:0-2051 GCA_035296505.1 Pseudoxanthomonas sp. | reverse complement strand
AGCGCGAGGCACTGGGGCTGGCGGTGGCCTCGCGCCAGAACCGCCTGGACGCGATCGATGGCGTCAAGCTGGCGCCCGATGCACAAGGAAAATATGGAGCGGCATCGAACCTGATGGTCTACCGGGGCGATCCCGACCTGGCCGGCACCTCCCGCGCGCTGGTGCCGGCGGCCGCATTGCAGGTACCCACCGAGCGCAGCGTGGCGGCGTTCGCCCAAGTGGACCTGGCCGTGCAGTTGGCGCAGCAGGAGGAGCGGCGCAGGCGACAGGAGCGCGAGGCGCAGGCAGCGCAAGGGCCGGTGATGGGGTGAGCGACCGAGTTTTCTCCAGCGCTGGCGTCTAGTAAAAATTGGTTGCCCGTTGAACGCAACGCAACCGGTGTATCAGATGCTGCAGAGCTTTGATGTTTGGATGGCGCATTAACTGAATATCTCCGCCAAGCGTATGCTTCAGCGGTCTGATCCGTGCAGAAACCGCCAGGTCATTACCATCGCCACGACCGTCGCAATGCGCTGCTTGGCTTTACCGGGCAAGCCCCGGCGCCACGTCATCTTGGCGAAAGGCTTCAAGGTGACGAACGCGTCGCAACGCGCCACATCCCGCCGTCAGATCGCGCTAAACCAGCCGCGCCAGGGCCTGGCCGAGCCGAACCGGCGATTCGGGCCTGAGTCCCGGGGCAAGTTCGGCCACGCCGGGCGGCAGCAGCACTATCACGGTGGAGCCGTAGTTGAAGCGTGCCATTTCCTCGAACCGCTCCAGCACGATGTCCTGGCCGCGGTAGTCCTTCACCGTGACGCGATCCCCGTAGCGCGGGATTTCCTCGCCGCTCCACACCGTTTCCACGCCCGAGACCAGCAGCGCGCCCACCATCACCGACGCCATCGGGCCGAAGTCGGTGTCGAAGCGGCACACCAGCCGCTCGTTGCGCGCGAACAGCCGCGGCACGCCGCGCACCGCGTCGGGGCCGACGCTGAAGAGCCGGCCCGGGACGTGCACGGTTTCGCGCAGGCGGCCGCGCCAGGGCATGTGCACACGGTGGTAGTCCCTGGGCGACAGATAGACCGTTGCGAACAGGCCGCCGTCGAAGGCACGCGCGGCTTCCTCGTCGCCCAGCAGTTCGGCGGTGCTGAAGGACCGGCGCTTGGCCTGGAAGATGCGGCCGCGTTGCTCGCCTTCGCCGCCGATGGCCCCGCACTGGCTGATGTGGCCGTCGGCCGGCATCAGCAGCGCGCGCGGATCCGGGTCGGGCACGCGCGCGCCGGGCCGCAGCGGGCGGGTGAAGAAGGCGTTGAAGGTCGGGTAGCTGCGCGGGTCCGGATCGGCGGCCTCGCCGAGGTCGACGCCGAAGCGCCGGCTCACCGTGTCGATCAGCCAGCGGCTCAGCCGCGGATGCGCGGAATAGGCTAGGCGCCGCGCCAGCGACGACATCAGCCGGTGCGGCAGCACATGGGTGAGCGAAGTGACCAGGCTCATCGCGCCGTGGCTTCAGTCAATGCGGCCATGTCGGCGGCGATGGCCTTGGGCGCGAACGGCGGGCGGATCAGGCCGGCCACGCGGCCCTGGGGGTCCAGCACGGCGATGCCCGAGGAGTGGTCCATGGTGTAGTCCTGCGGGTTCTCCTCGAAGCTCTTGCCCGGCACCTTCATGAAGACGAAGCCGATCGACTTGGCGAACGCCTCCAGCGTCGGTGCGTCGGCGGTCGCGGCGAGCGTGTCCTTGTGGAACGCATGTGCGTATTCCCCGGCCCGGCCCGGGGTGTCGCGCTCGGGATCGACCGACACGAA
Source organism: Pseudoxanthomonas sp. (assembly GCA_035296505.1). Taxonomy (GTDB): domain Bacteria; phylum Pseudomonadota; class Gammaproteobacteria; order Xanthomonadales; family Xanthomonadaceae; genus Pseudoxanthomonas_A. The sequence continues at coordinate 267 of DATHAV010000564.1, read as the reverse complement.
CAGCACCCGCGGCCGGATGCCGTCGGGCAGGGCGCCCCACTGTTGCTGGGCCTGGGCCAGCTCGGCCATGGTGGTGGGGCATACGTCGGGGCAGAAGGTGAAGCCCAGGAACACCAGGGTCCAGTGTCCGTTCAATTCGCCCGAGGTCAGCTGGGTGCCGTCGGACTGGCGCAGCGAAAACTCGGGCACCGGCCGCACCTGCGGATACATCGTCACCGCCTGCGTCGGCGGCCACGCGCCGCCGCCGTCGGCGGGGCCGAAGAACTT
>DATHAV010000563.1:0-8844 GCA_035296505.1 Pseudoxanthomonas sp. | reverse complement strand
TCGCTGGAAAACGTAGGCAAGGTGGTGGTGGACGAGTCCGTGATCGAGCACAAGTCCGCTCCGTACCTGATCTACCAGAACCCGCCGCCGCAACCCAAGGTAGCCGCTGCTGAATAGCGTGAACCCAGGCGGCGCCGCATTGCCTGCATTCTCTTGCATCCCTCTGCGTATGGCCCCATAACGGCGCCACGATGCTTGGCATCGCCTGTTTGCGCCGTCGCCGGAGCTCCCATGTCTCGTTCCAAATCCGAAACTCTCGACCTGCCGGTTCTGCCGCTGCGCGATGTGGTGGTGTTCCCGCATATGGTCATCCCGCTGTTCGTCGGTCGCGACAAATCCATGCGTGCGCTTGAGCAGGCGATGGAGTCCGACAAGCGCATCCTGCTGCTGGCGCAGAAGTCGGCCGAGACCGACGATCCATCCGCAGCCGACCTCTATTCCGTCGGCACCTTGGCCCAGGTCCTGCAGTTGCTGAAACTTCCCGACGGCACCATCAAGGTGCTGGTCGAAGGCACCGGCCGCGTCAACGTGAGCCGCGTCAGCGAGCGCGACGGCTCGCTGTATGGCCGCGCCGAAGAGATCGATTCGACCGACGCGCGCGAGCCGCGCGAGATCGAAGCGGTGGCGCGTTCGCTCATGAGCCTGTTCGAGCAGTACGTCAAGACCAACCGCAAGCTGCCGCCCGAGCTGCTGCAGACCCTGAGCGGCATCGACGAACCGAGCCGCCTGGCCGATACCATCGCTGCGCACCTTGGCGTTCGCTTGAGCGACAAGCAGCGCCTGCTGGAAACCATCGAGGTGGGCGAGCGCCTGGAGCTGCTGGTGGGGTTCGTCGATGGCGAAATCGACGTGCAGCAGCTGGAAAAGCGCATTCGCGGCCGCGTCAAGTCGCAAATGGAGAAGAGCCAGCGCGAGTACTACCTCAACGAGCAGATGAAGGCGATCCAGAAGGAGCTGGGCGAACTCGACGATGCTCCGAACGAACTGGAGGACCTCGCGCGCAAGGTGGCCGAGGCCGGCATGCCCAAGCCGGTGGAGACCAAGGCCAAGAACGAGCTCAACAAGCTCAAGCAGATGTCGCCGATGTCGGCCGAGGCCGCGGTGGTGCGCAATTACCTGGATTGGCTGCTGGGCGTGCCTTGGAAGAAGCGCAACAAGATCCGCAAGGACCTCAAGGCCGCCGAAGACGTCCTGGACGCCGATCACTACGGTCTGGAAAAGGTCAAGGAACGCATTCTGGAATACCTCGCCGTGCAGTCGCGCGTCAAGAAGATGCGTGGCGCCATCCTGTGCTTGGTCGGTCCGCCCGGCGTGGGCAAGACCTCGCTCGGTCAGTCGATCGCCAAGGCGACCAACCGCAAGTTCGTGCGCATGAGCCTTGGCGGCGTGCGCGACGAGGCCGAGATCCGCGGGCACCGCCGCACCTACGTCGGTTCGATGCCCGGCCGCATCGTGCAGAACCTCAACAAGACCGGCAGCAGGAACCCGCTGTTCCTGTTGGACGAGATCGACAAGATGTCGATGGATTTCCGCGGGGATCCGTCATCGGCGCTGCTGGAGGTGCTGGATCCCGAGCAGAACCACACCTTCAACGACCATTATTTGGAGGTGGATCTCGATCTTTCCGAGGTGATGTTCGTTGCCACCTCGAACACCCTCAATATTCCTGGCCCGCTCCTGGACCGTATGGAAGTCATCCGGATTCCCGGCTATACCGAGGACGAGAAGCTCAACATCGCCCAGCGTTACCTGGTGCCCAAGCAATTGAAGGCCAATGGGCTGAAGCCGGAGGAGTTGAAGATTGCCGATACCGCGCTCCGCGACCTGATCCGCTATTACACGCGCGAGTCCGGCGTGCGTAGCCTCGAGCGCGAAATCGCCAAGATCTGCCGCAAGGTGGTCAAGGAAATCGCGCTGGCGGGTCCGCGCGCGATTAAGAAAAAACAAGCCGCCGTGCAGGTCACCTCGAAGAATCTGGAGAAGTACCAGGGCGTGCGGCGCTTCGACTACGGTCGGGCCGAAGAACAGAACGAGATCGGATTGGTCACAGGCCTCGCTTGGACCGAAGTGGGTGGCGACCTGCTGCAGATCGAGGTAACCCTGGTGCCGGGCAAGGGCGGCATGACGTTGACCGGCCAGCTGGGCGACGTGATGAAGGAGTCGGCGTCGGCGGCGCTGTCGGTCGTGCGCTCGCGTGCGGAGAGTTTGGGGATCGATATGGACTTCCTGCAGAAGCAGGACGTGCATCTGCACGTGCCCGATGGCGCTACCCCCAAGGACGGCCCCAGCGCGGGTATCGCCATGGCGACCGCACTGGTGTCGATGTTGACCCGCAACCCGGTTCGCGCGGACGTCGCCATGACCGGAGAAATCACCCTGCGTGGTCGCGTGTCGGCCATTGGCGGGCTCAAGGAGAAGCTGCTTGCGGCGGTTCGCGGCGGCATCGCCACCGTGATCATTCCCGAGGAGAATCGCAAGGATCTGGCCGACATTCCGGCCAATGTCACCGAGGGGATGAAGATCGTTCCGGTGCGTTGGATCGACGAAGTGCTGGACTTGGCCCTGGAACGTCCCCTGACACCGGCAGCCGCCTCGGGTAGCGGCGAAAAACGGCCGGTGCGCGAGCCTGACAAGGCGCAGCCGCAGCCGGATCTGAAGCACTGACTGCAGGCAGGCGACACTTGCCAAAAAGCCGGAAACCCCCGTAGTTACTGGGTTCTGCCTTGCCTGCGGGTAGGGCCGCTGGTATAAATGCGGCACCCCGCGAGCGCAGCAGGTCCGACACGCGCTCGACGGCTCATCCGACCGAATCCTTTCCCACGGCAGCGCCCGGCAGGGAAACCGGTCTTTCATTTCGCGGTATTCACCGCACAGGGAGTCGATAGATGAACAAAACTGATTTGGTTGACAAGGTCGCTGAGACCGCCGATCTGAGCAAGGCCGAGGCAACCCGCGCCGTGGACGCCGTGATTTCGTCAGTCACCAAGGCCTTGAAGGAAGGCGACAACGTCACCGTCGTGGGCTTCGGCACTTTCCAGGTACGCGAGCGCGCCGCCCGCAGCGGCCGCAATCCCAAGACCCGGGAGACGATCCAGATCAGTGCATCCAAGAATCCTACTTTCAAGGCTGGCAAGGCCCTGAAGGATGCCGTAAACTAACCGACTGCTACGGATTGTTTCGGTTCGGCACAAGCACGAGGGTGCTTAGCTCAGCGGTAGAGCGTCTCCTTTACACGGAGAGGGTCGGGGGTTCGAAACCCTCAGCACCCACCACCCTCGGGTGGTATGCAGCTGCAGGAGTATCGTTATATCCGCGGTTGCGACAGCTTTTAAAACGCGGAGTGGTAGTTCAGTTGGTTAGAATGCTGGCCTGTCACGCCGGAGGTCGCGGGTTCGAGTCCCGTCCACTCCGCCAGTTGTACCAAAAGCCCGCAGAAATGCGGGTTTTTTTGCCGCAATGGATGCCTCTTTAGGTGTTAGTGCTTGCTGGTGCTCGCGGCCATTGGCGCCTCCGCGCATGCTGCGTTCGCGGGTTCTGGCCGCCGCCGAAGCGCGGTAGACTGCGCGGCTACGAAACAAGGCTCTAGAAGATGCTGCAGAAACTCCGTGACAAGACTTCCGGCTGGATCGCCACCGTGGTGCTCGGCCTGCTGATCATCCCGTTTGCCTTCGTCGGAGTGAGTGAATACGCCACCGGCGGCAGTGACGACAACGTCGCCTCGGTCAAGGCACCGCCCGCGTGGTGGTCGTCGGCCCCGGCGTGGTGGCCGGTGTCGATGCTGTGGCAGGAGGAGACCGTCAGCCTGCAGGAATTCCGCGACCGCTTCGAGCTGGTGCGCACCAACCAGCGCCAGTCGATGGGCGAGGCATTCGATCCCCGTGCATTCGAAACGCAGGACAACAAGCTGCAGGTGCTGCAGCAGCTGGTCGACGAAAAGGTGCTGATGCTCAAGGCCAGGCGCGCGGGCGTGGTGGTGGGCGATGCCGCGGTGCGCGATGCGATCGCCGGCGAACCGGCTTTCCAGGTCGAAGGCAAATTCGATCCCGCGCGCTATGCGTTGGTGCTGTCTTCGCAAACGCCGGCCATGACCCCGGCCCGCTTCGAGCAGGAGCAGCGCGACCGCATGCAGATGGCGTTGATCCCCCAGGCAATCGCCGAGTCGGATTTCGTCACTCCCAAGGCGCTCGATCGCCTGATCAAGCTGTTGGGCGAAACCCGCGACGTCAGCATCGCTGCGCTGCCGCCGCCGTCGGCCGATAGCGCGCCGGTGACCGATGCGCAGATCAAGGCTCGGTACGACGGCCACGCCGAGGCTTTCAGGCAGCCCGAGTCGGTGACGCTGGAGTACGTGGACATCGACCGCAGCCAGCTGCCGGCGGCCGAAGCCGCCACCGACGAGGCCGCACTGCGCCAGCGCTACGAGCAGGAGAAGGGACGCTTCATGTCGGCCGAGCAGCGGCTCGCTTCCCACATCCTGATCGCGGCACCGGCGGACGATGCGGCTGCGCAGGCGGCCGCGCAGAAGAAAGCCGCGGCCCTCGCCGAGCAGGCCAAGCGGCCGGGCGCGGATTTCGCTGCGCTGGCTCGGGCCAATTCCGAGGATCCCGGCTCCAAGGACAGCGGCGGCGACCTTGGCTGGGTGGAGAAGGGGGCGATGGTCAAGCCGTTCGAGGACGCGCTGTTCTCGATGCAGGCCGGCGAGGTGCGCGGCCCGGTGAAGACTGATTTCGGCTACCACGTGCTGCAGCTGCGCGAAATCAAGCCCGGCCAGGGGCGCTCGTTCGAGGAAGTGCGCGAGGAACTGGCGCGCGAGCACGGCGAGGCCGAAGGCGAGCGCGCGTACAACGAGCTGGCCGGTCGCCTGGTCAATGAAGTGCTGAAGAACCCGAGCGCACTTGAGCCCGCGGCCAAGAGCGTGGGCCTGCAGGTGCAGCGCGCGGGTCCGTTCTCGCGCCAGAACGCGTCGGGCGTTCTCGCCAATCCCGCGGTGCTGCGCGCGGCATTCTCGGAGACGCTGATACAAGACGGCACGGTCAGTGATCCGATCGAGATCGGCCCCGGGCGCAGCGTGATGATCCGCGTCGTGCAGCACACCCCGGAGCAGGCCCGGCCTCTTGCCCAGGTGCGCCACGAGGTGATTCAGGCGATCCGCGCCGACCGCGTCGCCAAGGCAGCCGCAGCCGCGGCCGATGCGCTGCTGGCGCGGGTGGCCAAGGGCGAGACGCTGCAGGCGATCGCGGCCGAGCAGAAACTGCAGGTCGGCGAGCTACCGGGCATTCCGCGCGGCGCGCCGGTTCCATCGCCGGAAATCAACCAGGCGATCTTCGCGGCGCAGCGCCCGGCCGAAGGCAAGACCATAACCGGCAAGGCGGCGATGGACGGCGGCGGCTATGCCGTGTTCGTCGTCAACAAGGTGAACGACGGCAAGCTGGAGGACATCCCGCCAGAACAGCGCCAGCAAATGCAGCAGCAGATCGGGCAGTTGGGCGGCCGCGGTGCGATCGAATCCTTCATCGCCTCGCTGCGCAAGCAGTACAGCATCACTCTGCGCGAAGACCGCTTGTAGAGGCTCCAGCTTCGCCGGCGGAACAAGAAAGCCCGGGAATGCCGGGCTTTTCTCGAGGTCACCGCCGCTGCGCTTACGCGCGATCCGCTGTCGCAGTGCCGGTGCCGTCGACGATTATTCGCCGTCGCCGATCCCGGTCATGCCCAGGATGTTGTAGCCGGCGTCGACGTGCGTCACTTCGCCGGTAACGCCCGCGGCCAGGTCGGAGCACAGGAAGGCTGCGACGTTGCCGACGTCCTCGATGGTCACGGTGCGGCGCAGCGGCGAGTACGCCTCCACATGCCCGAGAATGCTGCGGAAGCCGCCGATGCCGGCCGCTGCGAGCGTCTTGATCGGCCCGGCCGAGATGGCGTTGACGCGCGTGCCCTCCGGCCCGAGGTTCAGCGCCAGGTAGCGCACCGAAGCCTCCAGGCTGGCCTTGGCCACGCCCATGACGTTGTAGTTCTGCAGCGCGCGCTCGGCGCCCAGGTAGCTCAGGGTCAGGATGGCCCCTTTGCGCCCCTGCATCCGCGGGCGCGCGGCCTTGGCCAACGCAGCGAGCGAATATGCGGAGATGTCATGGGCCAGAGCGAAATTCTCGCGCGTGAGGCCGTCCAGGAATCCGCCGGTGATGGCTTCGCGCGGGGCGAAGGCGATGGCGTGGACGAGGATGTCGAAACCGTCCCAGCGCTCGGCCAACTGGTCGAAACACGAGGCGATCTGGGCGTCGTCGGTGACGTCCAGCGGCAGCACGATATCGCTGCCGTACTCGGCGGCGGCTTTTTCCACCCGGCCCTTCAGCCGATCGTTCTGGTAGGTGAACGCCAGTTCCGCGCCCTCGCGGTGCATGGCCTCGGCGATGCCGGAAGCGATCGAGCGGTCGCTGGCGATGCCGGTGACCAGTGCGCGCTTGCCTTGCAGGAAACCCATGTGCCTTCTCTTGTGGTTGAGCAAGAGCGCTAGTTTGCCATCTTTCCGCCGCAGGTCCGGCGCCTTGCGGCGTGCCTTACTGCTCGGCTTCCACCAGGCGCAGGACCATGCCTGGGCGGAGCACCGCTCGGGCCGGCAGCTTGTTGAGTTTCAGCAGGTGCTCGGGCTTCAATCCGTAGCGACGGGCGATTGCCCAGGCAGATTCGCCACGGCGCACCGTATGTCCGGCACTCGCGCTGGAAGGTGCGGCTACGGCCGCGCTGGTGAACGATACGATGGGCAGCGACGCCGGGAGCGTCGAAGGAAGCGGGGCGGCAGAGCCCATCGGCGCCAGCACCCGCAGGGGCCTCCTCCCGGCCGAGGCGAGCTTGTTCGGCAGGGCCGGGTTGAGTCGCCGGATCATCGCGCCGTCATGGCCTTCGCGCGCGGCCCATGCTTCCAGGCTGCCGGCGCCGGAGGGCACGGCGGTGGCGAGCAGCTGGGGCACCGGACGATCGAGGTCCTGCAGCCACTCGGCGTTGTCCTGCGCCTGCTGCAGGACACAGGCGAGCGCGTGCAGTTTCTCCACGTACGCATAGGTGATGCCGGACAGCCCGGGCAGCGCCTTGGGCTGCGCATTGCCTGCGTTCATGCCGGCGCTGCGCATGGACTGCAGGATTCGGTACTCGCCTGCGTTGTAGGCCATCACCGCTAGCCGCCAGTCGCCGCCGAACATGCCGTGCAGGGTCTTAAGATAGCGGACCGCGGCCTGGGTCGACTCCACCGGCGACAGGCGTCCGTCGTAGGTCTCGCCCATGGCGATCCCGTGGTTGCGCGCGGTAATGCCGATGAACTGCCACAACCCCGCGGGTCCGCTGGCGCTGCGGGCGCCGGGGCGGTAGCCGCTTTCGACGAACGGGATCAGCGCGAACTCGGTGGGCAAGGACGCTTCGCGCAGCGCGTCGACGACATATCCGAACAGCGGCAGCAGGTCGTCATCGGGACGGGCGAGCTGCAGCGGCGCGTGGCCGAAATGCTTTTTCCAGCGCATGCTGGTCGCGGCGGCATCGCACTGCGGATCGGCCAGGCCTTCGCGGAAACGGCGGTAGATCTCCAGCCCGCTGCGGGTGCCGGGCACCGGCAGGTTCTGCGCATCGAGGGACGTGGGGACGCCGACGAGCGGAAAGCCGCCTCCAGGTACGGTCGCAGCCGGACTGGCCGCCTGTAGGGGAGAAACCCAGGCGAGCGCGCACAGCGCTACCCCGGTCCACGCACCCGCGCGCTTCATGCGCGGAAACCGTCCTTCCAGCGCCGCAGCTCGGCGAAGACCTCGACCCGGTCGCCGGCAGCGCGGCCAAGCCGCGCTTGGACCGCCTCGCGCACCGCGGGCTGGTCCACGCGCAGGAACGGATTGGTGGCCCGCTCCATGCCGATGGTCGACGGGACGGTGGGCAGTGCGGATTTGCGCATGGCGTTGGCTTCCTCGTTACGGCGACGCAGGGCGTCGTTGGCGGGGTCCACGGTCTGCGCGAACGCGGCGTTGGCCAGGGTGTATTCATGGCCGCAGCAGACCGCTGTGGTGGGTGGCAGGGAGGCCAGCCGCTCCAGGGAGGCCAGCATCTGCGGGGGGGTACCTTCGAACATCCGCCCACAGCCCAGGCTGAACAGGGTATCGCCACAGAACACATGGCCGCCGCCGTTGTGGTAGGCGATATGGGTGAGGGTATGGCCCGGCACCGCCAGCACGTCAAAGGCCAGACCATTCACACGCACGCGCGAACCTTCCCCCACTCGCTCGGTGGCGCCGCGGATGCGCGGATCTTCCGGAGCGAACACAGGCAAGCCGGGCCAACGCTCCGCCAGTGCCTCGATCCCACCGCAGTGGTCGTGGTGGTGGTGGGTGAGCAGGATGGCCACCGGCCGCAGGCCCGCGGCGACGGCGGCCAGCACCGGCGCGGCGTCGCCGGGATCCACCACCACCGCGTTGCCGTGCCGGTCGGCGAGAGTCCAGATGTAATTGTCCTGCAGCGCGGGCAGCGGGGTCAGGCGCATCGTCCGAATTCGTTGGCCGCGGGGCGGTCCTCTACAATCCAACCATGCCCGCCCTGCGCGACCAGCGTCAACCCGAAGCCATGGCCTGGTTCAACCGCGCGCGGGGGCGGGGCCTGCTGGACGCCGAGCGGCAGGCGATCAGCGGAGCGCTGGTTTCGCGGCCCGCACAGCAGCCGTGGCTGTGGCTGGCGCCGTGCGTGGCCCGCGCCGAAGAGCCCGAACTGCCGCCCGGCGGACTGCGCCTGCACGCCAAGGGCCTGGGCTTTGCCGGCAGTGTGCGTTGCGCGCTGCCGCTGCCGTTGCCCGCCGAGGGCGTGGGCAACATCATCCTGCAGCAT
>DATHAV010000562.1:0-2717 GCA_035296505.1 Pseudoxanthomonas sp. | reverse complement strand
CCCGCCATTGCAGCATTTCCTGTCGCTGCATTTCGATCCTGGCCCGCGGCCCGCACCGGTACCGCAACGAAGCCTGCGCTTGAACGACGACGTCCGTGGCCGCGCCGCGGCGCCGGTTAGAATGCGGCCATGAGCCGTTCTCCTTTCGACGCATTGAAACCCTTGGTGGGCCGGGCGCTCGAAGCCGCGCTCAACCGCGCCCTGTCCTTGGATCCCGACACGCGCGATGCGCTCAGGCCGCTGGAAGGGCGGCGCATCGGCCTTGCGCTGGAGGCGCCGCCGCTGGCGCTGCAGATCCGCGTAGCGGGCCAGCGCCTGCACGTAGGTCCGGTGGACCCCGAGGAAGAGCCGGACCTGGCGGTGCGCAGCACGCTGGGCGGCCTGTTTTCGCAGCTGCCGTTCCTGCGCCGCGACGATGCGCCGCCCATCGGCCGCCTGCGCGTTGCGGGCGACGCCGAACTGGCGCGCCGGCTGCAGACGTTGGCGTCGCGCTTCGACCCCGACTGGCAGCAGCCGTTCGTTGCGGTGTTCGGCGAAGTGGTCGGCGTGCAGATCGCCAATGCGGTGAAGTCCGCGCTGCGGCAGGTGCGCAGCGCCGGCGGCGGGCTGGCGCGGAACGCGGCGGAGTTCGTGACCGAGGAATCGCGCGACGTGGTCGGGCGCGCCGAGTTGAACGCCTTCCACGACGATGTCGATGCGCTGCGCGACGACGTGGAGCGGCTGGAGGCCAAGATCGACCGGCTGCGCGCCGGACGCTCCGCATGAAGGGGCTGCGCCGCGCCAGCAGGATCGGCCGGGTGCTGCTGCGCTATCGCCTGGACGACCTGCTGGACGGCACCCCGGCCGAGCGCTGGCTGAAGCTGGCGCGGCCGTTCGTACCCCGCGCTTCGGCCGACATCGCCGTCCAGTCGCGAGGCGCGCGCCTGCGGCTGGCGCTGCAGGAACTTGGCCCGATCTTCGTCAAGTTCGGCCAGATCCTCTCCACCCGTCGCGACCTGATGCCGCCCGACGTGGCCCAGGAGCTGGCCCAGCTGCAGGACCGGGTCAAGCCGTTCGACGGACAGACCGCGCTGGCCATCGTCGAAGAGGCGCTGGGGCTGCCGATCGGCCAGGCCTTCGCCAGCTTCGACACCACGCCGTTGGCCTCGGCGTCGATCGCGCAGGTGCACGCGGCCACGCTGGCGGACGGACGCGAGGTGGTGGTCAAGGTGCTGCGTCCGGACATCGAGAAGCAGATCACCGGCGACATCGCGCTGCTGGGCTCGCTGGCCGCGCTGGTCGACCGCACCCATCCGGCGGCCGACAAGATCCGTCCGCGCGCGATAGTCGTCGAAATCCAGACCACCCTGGCGGCCGAACTCGACCTGCAGCGCGAGGGCGGCAACGCCAGCGTGATCCGGCGCCTGTGGCTGGATTCGGACGACCTGTACGTGCCGGAGATCATCTGGACCCATACCCGCGAGCGCGCGCTGACCATGGAGCGCGTGCGCGGCATTCCCTCCGACGACATCGAAGCGCTGGACGCCGCCGGCATCGACCGCCGCGCGTTGGCGGCCAAGGGCGTGCGCCTGTTCTACACCCAGGTGTTCCGCGACAACTTCTTCCACGCCGACGCGCACGCCGGCAACATCTGGGTCGACAGCGACCCGGCGCGGCGCGGCAACCCGCGCTTCATCGCGCTCGACTTCGGCATCATGGGCCAGCTGTCGCAGGAAGATCAGTACTACCTGGCCGAGAACTTCATGGCCATCTTCAACAAGGACTACCGGCGCGTGGCCGAACTGCACGTGGAGGCCGGCTGGATGCCGGCCACGGTGCGCATCGACGAGCTGGAAGCGGCGGCGCGCTCGGTGTGCGAGCCGTACTTCACCCGGCCGCTGTCGGAGATCTCGCTGGCCGAGGTCCTGGTCAAGCTGTTCCGCACCGCGCAGCGCTACGAGCTGACCCTGCAGCCGCAGCTGATCCTGCTGCAGAAGACGCTGTTGAACATCGAGGGCGTGGGCCGCCAGCTGGATCCGCGGCTGGATATCTGGGCGGTGGCCAAGCCGGTGCTGGAGCGCATCCTGACCGAACGCTACAGCCCGCAGCGCGTGGCCCAGGAGCTGCGCAAGCGCCTGCCCGAAATCATGACCCACGCGCCGGACATGCCGCGGCTGGTCCATAGCTGGCTCAAGCAGCAGGTGGAGGGCCGCCATGAGCTGGGCCTGCGCTCGAACGACCTGGCCGATCTGGCCCTGACCCTGCGCGGCATGCAGCGGCGCATCGTCGCCGCGATTCTCGGCACCGGTCTGCTGATCGTGGCCGCGGTGCTGTACGGCTTCGAAGCCGGCGGCCCCAGGATATTGGGCATTCCCGCCTCGGCCTGGATGGCGGCCCTGGGCGGAGTGTGGGCGCTGCTGGCGGCGCTGCCGCGCCGCTGAGGCATGCGGGTAACACTGAGCAGGTCAAATGAGAAGAAACGGAGAAACAACGATGGAAAAGCCAGAGCTGCATGTTGTTGTCGGAACAGGACAACTAGAACCTATCTCAAAACTATTGCATGCCTGACGGCGATGCCTACACTGGCGGCATGCGGCGATTGAGCGATGAGCATTGGGAGCGGATTCGGGAACATTTTCCGCAAGGAGCACCATCCGGACGATCGTCCGGGCCGCAAGCCGGTGCCGGCGCGCGCGATCCTCGAGGCGGTGCTGTGGATCCTCGACACCGGCGCGCAA
>DATHAV010000561.1:0-2762 GCA_035296505.1 Pseudoxanthomonas sp. | reverse complement strand
AGTCGAAAATGTCGGCGCGCGGCTGGCCGCTGCGCTCCAGCAGGTCCCGGCGGACGATCACCACCGACACGCCGACCGGACCCAGGTTCTTCTGCGCGCCGGCATAGATCAGGCCGTACCTGGATACGTCGACCGGTTCGGAGGCGATGCTGGAGCTGAAGTCGGCGAACAGCGGCACGTCGCCGACCTCGGGCGTTTCGCGGAACTCGACGCCGTGGATGGTTTCGTTCGCGGTCACGTGCACGTAGGCCGCATCGGGCGAAAGCCGCCACTGCGCGCGCGGCGGGATGCCGCGGTAGCCCCCCGCTTCGCCATCGGCGGCCACGTTGACCCGCACGCATGGCGCGACCTGGCGTATCGCGGTGCGGCCCCAGTGGCCGGTGACCACATAGTCGGCCGTCTGCCCCGGCGCGGCGAAATTGAGCGCCAGCAGGGCCTGCTGGGTGGTGGCCCCGCCGGCCAGGAACAGCACCGCGTAGTGGTCCGGTACGCCGATCAGCGCGCGCAGATCGGCTTCGGCCGCGGCCGCGACCTCGATGAACTCGGCGCTGCGGTGGCTGATCTCCACGATCGACGCACCGACGCCGTTCCAGTCCAGCATCTCGTCCCGGGCCTGGCGCAGCACCGTCTCGGGCAGGGTCGCCGGACCGGCACTGAAGTTGAACACGCGCGTCATGGATGTGCCTGCAAGGTCAGCCCCTAGTATGCCGCCCCCGCAGGATGATTGAGCGACGGCTACAGACCTGGGTGGCCTGCGCCGGGAGTGCAGCGACGCACCGACCAAGCGATCGGTAAAGCCGGCGTTGGTCGGCAAGAACGCGACCTTTGCATCTCACGCCTCGGCTATGGCCGCGAAGCCGGATCGGATCGAAGAAAAACCACGTTCACGTTGGTGCCGCACCTGCGGGCGTTCGAGCGGCAACCGCTCCGTACATCGCGCTGTCGATGGGTACTCTTCAAGAGTGGCCGCTGACCAAGGCAACGGCGCCGTTCCGGCATCCGTCGCCCTGTCCTGGTTTCCGGACCTCCACGGCAGACCTGTGCTGGGTGCGTGATACCTTCGCCGCCAAGGATGGCGTGGCTGTAGGAGCCGTCATCATGATCATTGGTATCGACCTGGGCACGACCAACAGCCTGGCCGCCATCTGGAAGAACGGCGCGGCGCAGCTGCTGCCCAATGCGCTGGGGTCTTACCTCACGCCTTCCTGCGTGAGCTTGAACGAAGACGGAAGCGTCCTGGTGGGGCAGGCCGCGCGCGACCGCCTGCAGACCCATCCGGAGTCGAGCGCCGCGCTGTTCAAGCGGTACATGGGCAGCGACCGCACGGTGCAGCTGGGCAAGCGCGCCTTCCGGCCCGAGGAACTGTCCGCACTCGTGCTGCGGGCGCTCAAGGCCGACGCCGAAGCCGCCCTGGGCGAGCCGGTGACCGACGCCATCGCCACTGTGCCGGCCTACTTTTCCGACAACCAGCGCCAGGCCACGCGCATCGCCGGCCAGCTCGCCGGCCTGAAGGTCGAGCGGCTGGTCAACGAGCCCACCGCGGCCGCATTGGCCTACGGCCTGCACCAGCAGGAGGAAGCGACGCGATTCCTAGTGTTCGACCTCGGCGGCGGCACCTTCGACGTATCGATCATGGAGATGTTCGAGGGCGTCATGGAAGTGCGCGCCACCGCCGGCGACAACTTCCTGGGCGGTGAGGACTTCGTCGAGGCCATGGTCGCGTTCTTCTTCGCGCAGACCGGCCTGCCGGCGGCCGTGCGCGAGGACGGCGCCGCCATGCAGCAGCTGACCGCGCGCGCCGAGATCGCCAAGCGCCTGCTGTCCGGCCAACGACAGCGCGCCGATTTGGTTGGCGTGGAAGGGACAGGACTACAGGCTCGACATCACCCAGGCGCAACTGCAGGAAATCAGCGAGCCGCTGCTGGCCCGGCTGCGCGCTCCGGTGGAGCGCGCGTTGCGCCAGCGAAAACGCCCGAACCCGTGCTGGCCTACGAAATGACCGGAGCCATCAGTACCGACAATTGCGAGATGGCGCACCAATTTGCACACGAATCGAACTGGCTGGAAATCGACGGCGCCGACGCCATGGCATTGCTCGCCAACCGCATCCTGCTGTGCCAGGACCGGAAGCTATGGCCGCAGGCGGACGACCCGCTCGTCGCGTGCTTGCGCAAGCAACGCGCCGCCGCATCGGCGGCCGCAAGGCTGGAAAACCGTCAGGGCTGCAGAAGTCTGGTCGGCGAAAACAGCGAAAAGAAATAAAGCGGCGTACGACGCGCGGCTTAGGCCATCGCCATGAATGCCGCATTACAGTGACGGCGCCGACATCCAGCTCGGTACGCGTCTTGCGCATGCTCCGGCGCGGCCGCCGGTGGCTTGGGCCACGTCGCCAGTTACCGGCCTTTTCACATGATCGGCCGTACCCCGCGCGGCAAGCCGTACCGCTTAAGTTGGTTCACCCGAACATCGACGCTAGCGCGGCGCGAACATCAGCAGTGCGCTCAGCAAGGCGGCGAGCAGCGCGGCCGCCAGAAGCAGCCAGGGCCAGCGGCCGAAGTGCACACCACGGGGCTGCGACTCGGCGGAAACCGAAGGCGAACGCTTCGCTTCCCCGCTCCCATCGGGAGCGTTTTCCGCAAGCCCGCCGATCCACGGCACCTCGACCACAAAGCGATGCTTGCCCGCGACCGCCACCTGGTCGCCGGCGGCCAGCAGCGCATCGCGCGCCGGCAGGCCGTTCACCAGCGTGACCGCGCCCGGGG
>DATHAV010000560.1:0-1992 GCA_035296505.1 Pseudoxanthomonas sp. | reverse complement strand
AGGTTGGTGACCAGCTGCACCGAATACGCGCTGAGGTGGCGCAGCGCCACCAGCGACAGCGCGAACGGCAACAGCGTGCACACCAGCGCCAGCGCCAGCAGCAGCAAGGCGTCGTTGGCGCCCGGCAGGACCAGCAGGTTGCCGGCGAATGCGGGAAACAGCGCCGGCATCAGCGGCGCAAGCGCGGTCAGCAGCAGCGTGCCCGCGCCCAGTTCGAGCGCGGTCACGGTGAGCGGATCGCCGTGCTCCACCAGGCGCTTGTTGAGCGAGCCGAAGATCGCCACCAGCAGCGCCGACAGCGCGCCCACGGCCACGCCCACGCGCATGCCGTCGGGCACCCCGCCGACCACCAGCGCCACGCCCGGAAGCACCGCGACGCCGAACGCCAGTTCGCGCGGGGAAAACGGACGCCGCGCCAGCCACGGCTCCACCACCGAGGTGAACACCGGGGCGAGCGCGATGCACGTCGCCGCCACCGACGCATTGGCCAGCTTCACCGCGCCATAGAAGGTGAGCCAGTGCAGCGCCACCAGCGCGCCGATGCCGCAGTAGGCCAGCGCGAGCCTCGGCGGCATCGCGCGCAGTCCGCGCCAGACGGTGGGAACCAGCGCCAGCGCGGCGACCACCAGGAGCATGCGCCACCACACCAGCGGCAGTGCCGGCAGGGTGATGAGCTTGCCGAGGATGGCGGTGACGCCCCACAGCATCACGCAGAAATGGATCTGCAGCTGGGCCTTCGTGGCGCGGGTCATGGGCATGGAGGCATTATCGTCGGACGCTTGTGTATCGTTGCTCCGCTTCCCGAATCCGGCCCGCGTTCGGGGCGTGGAAGTCACAATCATTTCCACAGGCACTCTTCGTTCCGGCGGCATCACGCCAGCCGGTTCGCCACTGCATCCGCCGTCAACCAACAGCCAGGTTTACCATTCGGCTGGACCCAATGTGGGAAGAACCACCCGACCGCCGGCTGTGATGGCAAGGGAAACTGGTTGGAGCCGCGGCGCGGCTTGCCGATAGGGTCGTAGTCGCTGCATACGCCCGACGGCTTGATTGGCCATTCCGCATTCAAGGTCACCATTGCCTTTACCGGCCGGTCCCGGACGGCCGATGATCGAAGACCAGCGTGCGTCGCCTGGCTTCGAGTCCAAACCGCGATGGGCAAGCTAGACAGGCTGTGATAAGCGCGGATGCGGTCGCGGCTGATGGCGCGGTTCAATGCATAAAGCTGATGCGGCAATGGCACCACGCTGGACTCGATCGGCGCCAACAGCAGGTTGTTCTCCAGCGCATCCAGCAGCCTGGCCGCCGCCATGGTGTGCAGGATCTGCTCCACGCTCGGGCGAACACTTTCCAGCGCACTAAAGTCCGCCGCCGGGCGCGCACCACCGCATCCTTGTCCGGCAGCCACACGCGATAGCCGACCTCGCCCCACGTCCCGCCGCTCAATCGCGCGGCAGGACGATGCCTGCCGGAACCAGCACCAGTCGCCGATGGGGAAGCCGCTGCCGGCCACGCTTAAACAGCCTCTGCGACCAAGCGGCGAAGTCCATCGCGCAACTTGCCAAAGCTGGGCCTGCCGGTCGCCAAAATACCAGGCTTCCATTTCCTCAATGGCGATACGAAACAAGGTAATCGGTGCGGGATTGCAGCACGCGGCCAATGCTTTCAGCTCGGCTAGAAAACCCACGCAACTGCGCCCGTCGGCGTCCAGCACAACTACCACGGCATCGATCCCCGGTGTTTTTCCGTAGCCGCGCATCACCCTAGGCAATTGATCCAGAAGAATTCGCTTGGCCGGGTCTGCACCTGCATTCAGGTTCTTAGGTATGCGTCCGATCCCTTTGTAGGCATGCACCCGCCAGCTATGCGGATTGCCTTGATCCCCAAGCAGTTTCGGCAACACCGCATTCAGCAGTTTGTCTCCAGAGCTGTCTTCCACCAGTATCTCGATGTGCATACTCACCTCGTATCCAGATAATCGCTGTACCAAAG
>DATHAV010000559.1:0-2136 GCA_035296505.1 Pseudoxanthomonas sp. | reverse complement strand
CGAGAGGATTGGGCATTTGAGGTTTCCCCTGGAGAAGCCGATTGGGACTACAGATTCATGATGTTCGAGGGGGCCGAGCAGTATCTCGGCACGAACTTGTTCAACTCGTTGCCCAAGCGTTTCGCCAAGATTTCCGGAGTGACTGCGGTGGAGCAAGAAGACCGTGAGTCGTACCTGATCAAGTCAATCCTCTCGCCGGCCGATCTTGAGAACCGGCTGTGGGCGTCGTTTCAATCCGTTTCCTCTGAAGCGTTCGCGGATCGGGAAATCTCCTATTGGATTCAGCATGCCGACTTCAGCACAACGGACGGCACACCGGTATCGCTTGCCGAAGCGCTAGAAGTCTTCCACGGGCATGATTGGACGGAAGAGATGGATCAAGCCAGACGGATGATCGAATCGAGAATTCCTGATGTCTGCCCGCCCGGCATAGGGTACTTTGTCGTCAATCAAGAAGATCAACTGCTCCACGTCCTTCCTAAAACTTGGGATAGCGTTGAGATTTCCTGCTCCTATCCGGTTGAGAAGAGCAGTAAAGGGTTTCTGGGCCTCATCCCGCCGAGAAAGTTTCAACTCTTGGAAGAAGTTTCCAGCGAGAACTTTCCGGTAACGGAAGTAAAGCATGTCATCACATTTTTCTTCGAGCGTAATTATTACGAGTTGGTGAAGATCTTCGAGAGCCACTAGTGGATTTCTACCTGCAAACCAGCTCAAGTGGATCCGTCATGCCTAACAGTCCATCCAGGCCGGCTCCATTCCGCGGGTCTGCTTGATTTAGCAAGTGTCTTACGGTTCGGATCGATGCGGCGATTGCACTCCTGCGTTCAAGCTTGGCGCGACGGCCTGCATTGACGAGGGTCAGCAGCTTGCCTATGCGGGCGCCAGTGCGGCCCCCGCCTAGTTTACGCGGGCACGCAGCTGTTGGTGGCGCGCGCAGGATCGAGTCCCATCGCACCGCCGGCAATGTGGCGACACCTACCGGCACCACCACCACGGATGCGGCGCTTGCCGTTCAGCTGGCCACTGTCACGGTTCATTAGTGCCACGCCGAGCCGCTTGGCAATCTAATGGTGCCGCGCAGGCGATAGCGAGAATCAGCCAGCAGTCACAGCAGGCGCGCGTCGATGACGTCGGTTTTGGCCGGATCTCCGGTTGCACGTGCGAACTCACGCGCTTGGCGTGCATCGATTTAGCGTGCCCGCAACGCGCAAATCTTCCCCTCACCCGAGCGCCTTCACCGCCGGCACGAACCCGTACCCCAAATCGTCCGCCACGGCCTTGTAGGTGACCTTGCCGTCGTGGACGTTGAGGCCGTTGAGCAGGTGCGGGTCGTCCAGCAGGGCCTGGCGCGCGCCCTTGTTGGCCAGCTGCACGGCGAAGGGCAGGGTGGCGTTGGTCAGGGCGAAGGTCGAGGTGCGGGCGACGCCGCCGGGCATGTTGGCCACGCAGTAGTGGATGATGCCGTCGACCTCGTAGGTCGGGTTCTGGTGGGTGGTGGCCCTGCTGGTCTCGAAGCAGCCGCCCTGGTCGATGGCCACGTCCACCAGCACCGAGCCGGGACGCATCAGGCCCAGCTGCTCGCGCGACACCAGCTTGGGCGCGGCGGCGCCGGGGATCAGCACCGCGCCGATCACCAGGTCGGTCTGCGGCAGGCGCTCCTCGATCGCGTCGTGGGTGGAATAGATGGTGGTCAGCTGGTGGCCGTAGACCTCGTCCAGGTACTTCAGGCGGTCCAGCGAGCGGTCCATGATGGTGACGTGGGCGTTCATGCCCATGGCCATGCGCGCGGCGTTGATGCCGACCACGCCGCCGCCGATCACCATGACCTCGGCCGGCTGCACGCCGGGCACGCCGCCCAGCAGCACGCCCGACCCGCCCTGGGCTTTTTCCAGCGCGTGGGCGCCGGCCTGGATCGACATGCGCCCGGCCACTTCGCTCATCGGCGCCAGCAGCGGCAGGCCGCCCTTGCGGTCGGTGACGGTCTCGTAGGCGATGCAGGTGGCGCCGGAGGCAACCAGGGCCTGGGTCTGCTCCGGGTCGGGCGCCAGGTGCAGGTAGGTGTAGAGCACCTGGCCGGGGCGCAGCATCGCGCACTCCACCGGCTGCGGTTCCTTGACCTTGATGACCAGGTCGGCG
>DATHAV010000558.1:0-1685 GCA_035296505.1 Pseudoxanthomonas sp. | reverse complement strand
CCGTTGCCCGCCTCGACCACACGGTACTGGATGCCGCCCGGCAGGCTCTGCACGCCGGCCTTGGCCTTGTTCTGGGCCAGGAACTGGTCGCTATTGGCCTTGTTCTGCGCCGAGGCCTGTTCGAACGCGGCCTTGGCTTTTTCGACCTGGCGCTTCTGCATGGTTTCGACCGCAGTGCGCAGCTGGGCCACGGGCACGGTCGGCTCCCTCTTGGCATAGCCGTCCTGCAGCGCCTTGATCACGGTGTTGACGTCGACGGCTTCGCCGCTTTCGATCAGGTTCCTACCGAGATCGTAGCCGAGCGCGTAGCTGAGGGAATTCTTGTCCGGAGCCGGCGAGGATTGTGCGAAGGCCGAGCCAGCCGCCAAGGTAAGGGCCGCAAGGGTGGCGGCGAGCAAACGCAACTTCATTTTCAACAAACCTCCGGTTATGGAAAAGGGCGGTCGAACCGCCCCAGTTGGACGCGATAGGATAGTCGTGCAGGGTCTTGACCGCAATGACGACCGTCGTTCAGACCAGCCGGATGCCGCCAAGTTCCCACGCATATTCCTCCCGCAAAGTTGAAGCGACCATGACCGAGCATCGCGTTTCCACCACCGACGCCGACGGCATCCGCCGCATTACCGTCGATCGCCCGGACAAGCTCAATGCCCTCGACGCGGCCACGCTGGACGCCCTGCTGCAGGCATTCCAGGCCGCCGGGGCCGATCGAACCGTGCGCGTGGTGGTGCTGACCGGCGCCGGACCCAAAGCCTTCGTCGCCGGCGCCGACATCGCGCAGATGGCCAGCCTGCGGCCGGCCGAAGCCCGGGATTTCTCCCTGCGCGGGCAGCGCCTGATGCGCAGCATCGAGACGCTGTCCAAGCCGGTCATTGCGATGGTGAACGGGTTCGCGCTGGGCGGTGGGCTGGAGCTGGCGATGGCCTGCCACCTGCGCATCGCCAGCGACACCGCCAAGCTGGGGCAGCCCGAAATCAATCTCGGCCTGATTCCCGGGTTCGGCGGCACTCAGCGCTTGCTGCGCCTCGCCGGGCGAGGTGCCACGCTTGAGCTGTGCCTGCTGGGCACCCCGATCGATGCGGCGCGCGCGCTGCAGCTGGGCATCGTCAACCGGGTGGTGGCCGCGGCCGATCTGGAAGCGGAAACGCTCAAGCTGGGCACGCAACTGGCCCAGAGCGCGCCGCTGGCGCTGCGCGGTCTGCTCGACGCGGTCAACGTCGGCGGCGAATGCGCGATCGACGAAGGCCTGCAGTACGAAAGCGCGCAGTTCGGGCTGATGTTCTCCACCGACGATATGCGCGAAGGCACCGGCGCCTTCCTCGAACGCCGCAAGCCGGTCTTCAGCGGGCACTGACATGCACTACCCCGCGCCCGCCGCTGCCGAACCGCCGCACGAGTGCGTGCGAGGCCTCTCGCTGTGGCGGCAACTGCAGGAGGACGACGTGGGCGGCGCGCTGGACGCGGGATTGATGCGCTTCCAGCCTTGCCCGGCGTGTCCTGCCGAGGTCTGCGCAGGAATTGCCCTGCGCCAGCGCGAGCTGGCGCAGGCCTGGGCCGCGCGCGATCGCTACCTCGCGCGCAATGCCAGACTCGCGCGCCTGCTCAGCGAGCGGGAGGCACGACGCGCGCCGCCTGCCGCGCAGGGAACGCCCCCACTGTCGCCCGCCGCCGCCGCGGTACTGGCA
>DATHAV010000557.1:0-2303 GCA_035296505.1 Pseudoxanthomonas sp. | reverse complement strand
TCGCCTTCGGCGGTGGCGGCCGGCAGGCGCCGGCGCCTGCCGAACACGTCGCTGGACTCGCAGATCGGCCCGACCACGTCGAACGGCGCATCGGCCGCTTCGTCCAGCCGCGCGAGATTGACGATGTCGTGCCAGGCGTCGTACAGCGCCGGGCGCAGCAGGGTGTTCATGCCGGCGTCCAGCCCCACGCGCCGCACCGCGTCTTTCTCCACCACCTGGGTGACCCGAGCCAGGACCACGCCGGCCTCGGCCACCAGGTAGCGCCCCGGCTCGATCGCCAGGCGGTAGCCCGGGTAGGCCCGCTTGATCTCGGCCAGACCCACGCTCCATTCCTCCAGGTCGAAGGGTTCGTCGTCGGCGGTGTAGGGAATCGGCAGGCCGCCGCCGATGTCGATGGTGTCGATGCTGCCGATGCGGTTGGCGATGCCGCCCAGCTCGTCGCACACCAGCTTCCAGTGCTGCGGCGTGTCGACGCCGCTGCCCAGGTGCGCATGCAGGCCGCCGATGCGCACGTCCAGCGCGGCGGCCAGGGCGACGAAGGCATCGAGCTTGCCCAGCGGCAGGCCGAACTTGGACTCCTTGCCGCCGGTGCGCACTTTCTCGTGGTGGCCCTCGCCGCGGCCCAGGTCCACGCGCAGCCAGACGCTGCGGCCCTCGAACACCTCGGGCCAGCGCTGCAGCGCCTCCAGGTTGTCGACCGTGACCGTGACCCCAAGGCCGAGCGCGGCCTCGTGTTCGGCGCGCGGCGCGAAGCTCGGCGTGAACAGCACGCGGCGCGGCGAAAGTTCGGGGATCGCCTCGAACACGCGCTGCAGCTCGGCCAGCGACACGCACTCCAGGCCGAAGCCTTCCTCCACCAGCGCGCGCAGGATCGCCGGATGCGCATTGGCCTTGACCGCGTAGTAGCGCTGGTCGATGGCCTCGATCGCGGCCAGCGCACGTGCGCGTTCGCGCACCGTGGGCAGGTGGTAGACGTAGGCCGGCGTGGCGGCGTCGGCGATCGCCCGCAGACGCTCGCGCTGCCCGTGCCACCAGGGCGTCCCGCGCTTGCGCACGCCGTGGGCGATCTCGCGCCAGCACGGCCCGAACACGCTGGTCTCCGCCACCGGCATCGCCTCGCTGTCGATCAGCGCGGTGTGCAGCACCGGCAGCAGGCCGTCGGCATCGGCCTCGTCGATGACGAAGGTGAGGTTGAGGTCGTTGGACGACTGCGAAATCATGTGCACGCGCTCGCGCCCGAACGTGGCCCACACGTCCGACAGCCTGTGCAGCAGCGAGCGCATGCCGCGGCCCACCAGGGTGATGGCCGAACACGGCGCGATCACCTTGACCCGGCAGATCTCGGACAGGTCCGCCGACAGCGCCGCCAGCACGTTGGTGGTGACCAGGTTCTCGCTGGGATCCAGCGACACGGTGACGTTGGTTTCGGCCGAGCCGATCAGGTCCACCGACAGCCCATGGCGCTTGAAGCGCTCGAACACGTCGGCCAGGAAGCCCACCTGCTGCCACATGCCCACCGACTCCATCGACACCAGCACGATGCCGTTGCGGCGGCTGATCGCCTTGACCCCGGGCACGGTGAGCGCATCGCCGTCGATGCGGGTGCCCGGCAGGTCCGGGCGCTCGGTGTCCAGGATCGCCATCGGCACGCCGGCGTCGCGGCACGGCTTGATCGATCGCGGATGCAGCACCTTGGCGCCGGTCGTGGCGATCTCCTGCGCTTCGGCGTAGTCCAGCCGGGCGAGCAGGCGCGCGTCGGGCACCTCGCGCGGGTTGGCGCTGAACATGCCGGGCACGTCGGTCCAGATCTCCACCCGCTGCGCGCCGAGCAGTGCGCCGAAACACGCGGCCGAGGTGTCGGAGCCGCCGCGGCCCAGCACCGCGGTGCCGCCGTCGGCGTGGCGGGCGATGAAACCCTGGGTCAGCAGCATGCGGCCCGGCTGGCGGTCGAACGCCTCGCGCCAGCCGGCTTCGGGCAGCGGGCTGCACGATACCGAGAGGCGCTGCGACCACGCGCTCTGGTGCGGCAACGGCGTTGCACGCAGCCACTCGCGCGCATCCATCCATTCGAAGTCCAGGCCGCTGGCGCGCAGATACGCCGCGCCGAGCGCCGAGGACAGCAGCTCGCCCTGGCCCAGCACCTCGGCCTGCCAGTCGAGCGGGCGATCGATCGTGCGCGCCTCGCCGCTCAGCGCACGCAATGCAGCCAAGCGTTGGCCCAGCACCATCTCGGCATCGAGCCCGAGCTCGGTCGCGAACTCGCGGTGGCGCTGCTCCAGCGCCTCGATCCGCCGCATCGCGTC
>DATHAV010000556.1:0-1779 GCA_035296505.1 Pseudoxanthomonas sp. | reverse complement strand
CGAGGATGCACAGGCAGGTCAAGAGAGCCTTGCGCTTCATTTCCCCTCCCGCTGGCGGCGTTCGTGTTCCAGCCGGAACTTGGCCTTCAGCAGCCCGCCCGGATCGTCCGGGACGCGCCGCAGCCACGCCTCCACCGCCTGCCGGCGCTCGCGCTGTTCGGCGGTCTCGGCGACAGCCGCGCCCTTGGCGCCGTCCTGCCCCTGCCCGGCAGGCGGCCGCGCGCGCGACATCGCCTGCTCCATGCGCTCGCGCTGGGCGGCGTCGGCGGCGGCCTGGCTCGCCGCATCGGCCGGCGACCCGGGCGGCTGGGTCGGCGGTCTCTGCGGCTGTTGGTCCTGCTTGCCTCGATCGGCCGGCGGCTGGCCGGCGCGTTGGTCGGCCGTCGGCGGCTTGGGTGGGGGGTGGGCGCCGCCATTGCCCCGGGACGGTGGCTGCTGCGGCTGGCTCTGCTGGCCTTGCTGGCCCTGGCGCTGCCCGTCGCCCCCAGACTGCCGGCGCTTGCGCGCGGCGTCGACGATCCTGCGGTTCTCGATGGCGTCTTCCATCCCCGGCTGCCGCTGCAGCGCGCGGTCGTAGGCCTCGATCGCCTCGTCCAGCCGCCCCTGCTTGGCCAGCGCGTTGGCGCGGTTGTAGTGGCCGGTGGCGCTGTCGATGCCGGAAAACGCCTCGGCGGCGGCGTCGAAATCGCCCTGCCGGTACGCATCGGCGCCGCGCTCGATGCGCGCATGCTCCTTTTGGTCGGCGCGCTGCCACCAGCCGCGCTCGGCCGCGTGCGCCGGTGCCGGCGCCGCCAGCGGCAGCATCGCGCACAGCAGCACCGCCGCAAGGGCGCCGCCGCGGCGGAACGCCAACAGCGCGATCAACATCAGCGGTGGCAGCAGCCAGAAGCCCTCGTCCTGCCATGCCAACGCCTTCTCGCCACGCGTGGCGCCGGACCCGGCCGCCTCAGGCTCCGCCTCCAGCACGCCCAGCGCGCGCAGGTCGCTCGCGTCTCGGGCGAGGCTCCGGTAGGAACCTCCCCCCGCGCGCGTCAGCGCCAGCAGCGACGGCGCGTCCAGCCGCGCCCGCACGATGGCTCCGCTGCGATCGCGGTAAGGCGCGCCGGCCGCCGTGCCCAGCCCCAGCGCCGACACCCGGAATCCCTGCGCCAGCGCCGCGGCCGCCGCGCGCAGGTCGGCCGCGCCGGCATGGTCGCCCACCACCAGGATGTCGCCCTCATCGAAGCCCGCCTGCCGCATCAGGCGCACCGACGCATCGATCGCCTGGCCCGGGTTCTGCCCGTCCACCGGCATCACCTCCGGCTCCAGCGCGTCGAGGAACAGCGCGACGTTGGCCGCATCGTCGGTCAGCGGCGCCACCGTAAAGGCCTCGCCCGCGTACGCGACCAGCGCGACCTGGCCTCCCTGGCGTTCGCGCAGCAGCGTCGCCAGCTTGGCCCGGGCCTGCAGCAGGCGCGAGGGCGGCAGGTCGGTGGCATTGGCCGCCCTGGACAGGTCCAGCGCGACCACCAGCGGCGCCTTCGACTGCCACAGCGGCTGCTCGGCCTGGCGCCAGCTCGGCCCCGCCAGGGCCAGCACCGCGAGCGCATAACCCAGCGCGCCCAGCCATGCGGCGCCGCGCGCGGTCCTGCCGCCGGCCTCCAGCAGATGCGGCAACAGGTGCGGGTCCACGGCTTTCTGCCAGACGCTGCTGTGCCGCTGGCGCGCCCGCCACAGCATCCACAGCGCGGGCACGGCCAGCAGCGCCCACAGCCACTCCGGACGCACGAAATGCAGCGC
>DATHAV010000555.1:0-3094 GCA_035296505.1 Pseudoxanthomonas sp. | reverse complement strand
AGCGAGGCCAGCACCAGGGTCGCCACGCCCGCCGGCAGCAGCCAGTCCCAGGCCCAGCCCGCCAGCGCGCCGCTGGCCTGCCCGAACACCAGCACGTACACGCGCAGCACGGCGTACACGCCGACCTTGGTCATGACCGCGAACAGCGCGACCACCGCGGCGGGCGCGCGCGAATAGGTTTCCGGCAGCCACAGATACAGCGGCAGCAGCGCGGCCTTGGCGCAGAACACCACCAGCAGGATGCCGGACGCGGCGCGGATCAGCGCCACGTCCGGCGGCGCCGCGGCGCCGATGCGCAGCGCCATCTCGGCCATGTTGAGCGTGCCGGTCATGCCGTACAGCAGGCCCAGGGCGATCAGGAACAGAGTCGAGGCCATGATGTTGAACACCACGTAGTGCAGCCCCGCGCGCATGCGCGGGCCGCGGCCGCCGCTCAGCAGCAGGCCGTAGGAGGCGATCAGCATGACTTCGAAGAACACGAACAGGTTGAACAGGTCCCCGGTCAGGAAGGCGCCGTTCAAGCCCGCCAGCTGCAGCTGGAACAGCGCGTGGAAATGCAGCGCGCGGCGGTCCCAGCCGGCGCAGGCGTACAGCAGGCTGGCGACCGCCAGCAGCGAGGTGGTCAGCACCAGCAGCGCGTTGACCCGGTCCACCATCAGCGCGATGCCCAGGCGCGCCGGCCAGTCGCCGAGCAGGTAGACCGTCAGCGGCCCCTGGTCGGCGCGCGCCACCAGCAGCGCGGCGACCGCCACCAGCGCCAGCATCGACAGCCACGAGACGATCCGCTGCGGCAGCAGGCCGCGGCGTTCGACCAGCAGGATCAGCGCGCCGGCGAACAGCGGGACCAGGATCGGCAGCACGGGCAGGTGGCTCATGCCCGGTCCCCGGGTTCGCGCCCGTCGACATGGTCGCTGCCGCTGTCGGCGCGACTGCGCATGGCCACCACGATGGTCACGGCGGTCATGGCGAAGGCGATCACGATCGCGGTCAGCACCAGCGCCTGCGGCAGCGGGTCGGTGTAGTTGGAAAGGTCGGCCGGCACGCCGTCGCGCAGCACCGGCGGTTTGCCCACCGCCAGTCGTCCCGCGCCGAAGATCAGCAGGTTGGTGGCGTACGACAGCAGGGTCAGCCCCAGGATCGCGTCGAAGCTGCGCGCGCGCAGCAGCAGGTAGACGCCGCAGGCGGTCAACACGCCGATGCCGCTGGCCAATGCGAACTCCATCATGGCCGGTCCCCTTCGCTGCGCGATGGCCTGGGCGGCTTGACCCCGCCCATCATCGACAGGATCAGCATGGCGCCGCCGAACACCACCAGGTACACGCCGGTGTCAAAGCCCAGTGCGCTGGCCAGCGGCACCTCGCCGACCAGCGGCAGCCGTGGTTCGGCATGGCCGCTGGTGAGGAACGGATAGCCGAAGCCCATCGCCGCCAGCCCGGTCAGCGCCGAGATCATGAGGCCGATGCCGATACAGCGCGCGTAGTCGAAGCCGAGGCGGTTCTCGACGTACTGCGAGCCCTGGATCACGTACTGCAGCAGCAGCGGGATCGCCAGCACCAGCCCGGCGATGAAGCCGCCGCCCGGCTGGTTGTGGCCGCGCAGGAACAGATAGATCGAGACCGCCAGCGTCAGCGGGAACAGCAGGTGGCTCAGCGTCGCCGGCATCGGCAGGCGATCGGGCGGGCCGGCGATGACTTCGTCGGCGCCCAGCCGCGCGCGGCGCAGCAGCGCATGCACCACCAGCCCGGCGATGCCGAACACCGCGATCTCGCCCAAGGTGTCGAAGCCGCGGAAGTCGACCAGGATCACGTTGACCGCGTTGCTGCCGTAGCCCTCGGGCAGCGAGCGCGCCAGCAGTTCGCCGGCGACGGTGTCGGCCGGGCGCGTGATCATCGCGTACACCAGCGCGGCGACGCCGGTGCCGGCGACTGCGGCGATGGCGATGTCGCGCCAGCGGCGCATGGGCGAGCGGCCGGCGACCGACTGCTGCGGCAGGTAGTTGAGCGCCAGCAGCATCAGAGCGATGGTCACCATCTCCACCAGCAGCTGGGTCAGCGCCAGGTCCGGCGCCGACAGCATGACGAACACCAGGCTCACGGCCAGCCCCACCGCGCCTATGACCACCAGCGCCAGAAGCCGCTGCCGGTGCAGTGCCACGGTGCCGACGGCGCCGCCGGCCAGCACCAGCCACAGCACCCAGCCCAGCAGCGGCATCGGCTGCGTGCCTGCCCCGGCCGCCAGCGGCTGCGCCGCCTGCGACGCGAAAAACGGAACCGTCGCGATCACCAGCGTCGCCACCACCATCAGCAGCAGGTAGCGCTGCAGGCTGCCGTTGCCGATGCCGCGGGTGAAGCGCCACGACAGGGCGAGCAGTACCTGCACCTGTCCGCGGAACACCCTGCGCCCGAACGACTCGCGGATGATGGCGTGGATGTCGAACAGCTTGCGCAGACCGAAATACAGCGCCACGCCGCAGACCATGCCGGCCAGGCTCATCAGCAGCGGCAGGTTGACCCCGTGCCAGAGCGCCAGGCTGTAATCGGGCACCCCGTCGCCCAGCACGCCGCGCGCGCCCGCCGCCAGCACCGGCGCGATGGTCCATGCCGGGGCGATGCCCACCGCCAGACAGGTCAGCACCAGCACTTCCACCGGAATGCGGATCCAGCCTTTAGGCTCGTGGGGCGCATCCTCTATCTGCCGCGGCCAGGTGCCGAAGAACGTGTCGTGCACGAAGCGCAGGCTGTACGCCACGCCGAAGGTGCCGGCCAGGAATGCCGCCACGCTTACCGCTATCCGGACCACGCCGTCGCCCTGGATCTCCAGCGCCTGGGCGAAGAACATCTCCTTGGACAGGAAGCCGTTGAGCAGCGGAACGCCGGCCATCGCCAGCGAGGCGATCATCGCCAACGCGCTGGTCAGCGGCATGTACCGGCGCAGGCCGCCGAGCCGGCGCATGTCGCGGCTGCCGGTCTCGTGGTCGATGATGCCGGCGGTCATGAACAGCGACGCCTTGAAGGTCGCGTGATTGAGGATGTGGAACACCGCCGCCACGGCCGCCAGCGGCGAGGCGAGGCCGATCAGGAACACGATCAGCCCG
>DATHAV010000554.1:0-2521 GCA_035296505.1 Pseudoxanthomonas sp. | reverse complement strand
CGCGCCGCGGTCGGCGCGGTCTCCGGCGCGCAGCCAGCGGCCAGCGGCGGCCGGCAGCACCGTCACCGCGATCAGCAGCGAAAGTCCCACCGCGATGGAAATGGTCAGCGCCAGGTCGGCGAACAGCTGGCCCTCCACGTCCTGCATGAAGACCACCGGCAGGAACACCGCCACGGTGGTCAAGGTCGAGGCCAGCAGCGCGCCGCCGACCTCGCGGGTGCCGCGCAGCGCGGCCTCGGCCGCGGACATGCCCGATTCGCGCAGCCGCACGATGTTCTCGGCCACGACCACGGCCGCGTCCATCACCATGCCGACCGCGAAGGCCAGCCCGGCCAGCGATATGACGTTGAGGCTGCGGCCGGTGAGCTGCAGCACGATGAAGGTGCCCAGCAAGGAGATCGGTATGGCGCACGCGATCAGCGCCGTGGCGCGGGCGTCGCGCAGGAACCACCACAGGCAGCCTACCGCCAGCGCCACGCCGGCCAGCAGGCTGCCGGACAGCAGGCCGATGGCGCGCATGATGAACACCGACGCATCGAAACTCTGCGCGATGTCCAGGCCGCGCGGCTGCAGTTCGGATCGGCGGACCTCGTCCACCACGCGCTTGACCTCGTCCAGCGTGTCCAGCACGTTGGCGCCCTCGGCGCGCAGGATGCGCAGTCCGATGGCGGGATTGCCGTTCTGGTAGGCGAAGAAGCGCTGGACCGGGCGCTTCACCTCCACCGTCGCGACATCGCGCAGGCGGATCGGGCGGCCCTCGCGCCAGGCCAGGATCAGGTCGCCGAGGCGTTCGGGCGTGTAGCGGCCGGCGAAGCGCAGCACGTACTGGCGGCGGCCCGATTCGATCAGGCCGCCGGACAGGTCGGTGGCGCGCGCGGCCTGCGCGGCGATCTCCGGCAGCTGCACGCCCAGCGAAGCGGCGCGCTGCAGGTCGACGCTGATGGAAAGTTCCTCGGCGGCCCCGCCGTTGATCTCGACCCCGGCCACGCCTTCGACCGCGGCGATGCGCGGCACGATGCGGTCCTCGATCATCTGCCGGTAATCGAGGATGCTGCCGGCGGTATCGGGCAGCTTCTGCACGAAGAAGTAGGTCAGCGAGTTGTTGGCGTTGTCGGCGCCGGCCTGCACCACCGGCGGGCTCGCATCGCGCGGCAGCGGCGGCAGCCGGTTCATGCGCGACAGCACTTCGACCAGCATCGCGTCCATGTCGCTGCCGACGGCGAAGGTGAGGTTGATGGCGCTGTTGCCGGTGTTGACGTTGGACTGGATCTCTTCCAGGCCCGGCAGCCCCTGCAGCACCGTTTCGATCGGCTCGACGATTTCCGACTCCAGCTCCTGCGGCGAGGCCGCGCGCCAGCTGGTCTGCACCGACATCTGCGGGCGCTCGATGTCGGGGAACAGCTGCAGCGGAAGATCGACCAGGCCCATCAGCCCGAAAATGCAGGTCAGGGCGACGGCCGCCGCGACGGCGGAAGGGTTGTGCAAGGCGGCTTCGGTGAGTTTCATCGTGCTTGCCGGGAGTGGGGCGGGCGCACGATGCGCCCCGAGCGCGTGATGGCGATGTACCGAAAGTCATGCCGATGCCGGCGCTGCGGCGAACGGTGCGCAGGGCGCGCCCAAGCGTTGTGCGTATGCCGGAAAGCGCCCGAGCGACGCCGAAGCGACGGGTCGTCGCGGTAGTGGACGGGTCGCTAGCGCGGCTGCAGCAGGGTGGCCAGCTTGTCGCGATGGCTGCGCGAGAGCTTGAGCTCGTGCCCGCAGTCCAGGCGCAGGAAGCTTTCGCCGTTGGTGTGCGGGCGCAGCTCCACCACGCGCGCGGCGTTGACGATGGTGGAGCGGTGGATGCGGGGGAAACGGTTCGGGTCCAGCTGCTTCTCCAGCTCGCGCATGGTCGCGCGCAGGATCAACGTGTTTCCGTTGGGCGTTTCGCCATCGGTGTGGATGCACATGTAGTCGCCTGCGGCGTCGATCCAGCGAATGCTACGAAGTTCGACCCGCAGCACCCGCGCGCCGTCGCGCACCGACAGCGTCTCGCGCGGCCTGAGCCGGTCCATCGCGTCGGGCTGCAGCGCCTGCTCGAGCTCCAGCGGCTGGCCGTTGAGCTGCCCGAGCAGTCCCAGCAGCCGGGCGCAGTTCGAATCGGCGGCCTGCTGGGCGCGCGCCTGGCGCACCCGGGCCAGCGCCTGGTGCAGGCGGCTGTCCTCGACCGGCTTGAGCAGGTAGTCCACCGCGGAGGCTTCGAACGCGCGGATGGCGTAGTGGTCGTAGGCGGTGACGAAGATCACCAGCGGCATCTCTTCGGCGGGGATGTGCTGCAGCGTGCCGAAGCCGTCGATCCCCGGCATCTGCACATCCAGCAGCATCAGGTCGGGCCGCAGCCGGTGGACCGCGGCGATGGCCGCGGCGCCGTCGCCGCATTGGCCGACGATCTCGATGTCCGGGTGCGCCGCCAGGCGCAGCTCGAGGCCGCGGCGCGCCAGCGGTTCGTCGTCGACCAGCAGCGTGCGGATCGGGGCCGAAA
>DATHAV010000553.1:0-3952 GCA_035296505.1 Pseudoxanthomonas sp. | reverse complement strand
GAACACGAAGCGGGCAGGATTGGTGTTGGCCGCGGTCGGCGCCCACTTCAGCAGGTCGTACAGGGCGCGCAGCTGGGCGTCCTCGACCGGCCGGTCGAGGAACTTGTTCTGGGTGCGCGCGGTGCGGAACAGCTGGTCGAGCGCGGCATCGCGAAGGACTTCGGACATGGCGCATCCTCAGCAGGGATGGGAAGGAGCGGACCGGCAGGTCCGCGGATAAGGGCGCAGTGTAGAGTGTCCTGACTATGGCAACATCCGAACGCTTCGGAACGGATTGTGCTGCGTATTGGAACAAAGCCTCGGCATGAGCGTGGATTCAAGCCAACTATGGACCCTTACCGACGGCCACGCCGGCAACCGCCGCCAGGCGACGGCGCTGGCCGAGGCCCTGGGGCTTGGACCGGCCCGCGAATGGATCGTGCGGCCGCCCGCCCCCTGGCGCTGGCTGGCGCCGCGGCGGCTGCCGGGCGCCGCGTGCGCGCTAGGTGATGCGCTAAGTGACGCATTGGGCGCCGCGCCCGGACAGCCGGCACTGGCGATCGGCTGCGGACGCCAGGCCGCGCTGGCCACCCGGCTGCTGCGCGAGCGCGGCAGCCGGTCCGTGCAAATCCTGGATCCGCGCATCGATCCGGCGCACTGGGACGCGGTGATCGCACCGGAACACGACGGCCTGGACGGCCCGAACGTCATTACCCTGGCCGGCAGCCTCACGCCCGTCGACGATGCTTGGCTGGCCGATGCGCGCGCGCGGTTCGCCGCCTTCGCCGCCCTGCCGTCGCCGCGCACCGCACTGCTGCTGGGCGGCGACAGCGCGCATGCGCGCTTCGATCTCGAGGCCTTCGACCTCCTGGCGGCAAGGCTGCACAGCGCGCTGGAACGCGACGGCGGCAGCGTTCTCGCCACGACCTCGCGGCGCACGCCGCGTCCGGTGATCGATGCCCTGCGGGTGCGGCATGCGCGCCTGCCGGGCCTGGCCTGGTGCGGCGAAGACGACCGCCCCAATCCTTATGCCGGCCTGCTGGGCTGGGCCGACCGCATCGTGTGCACGCCGGACTCGGTGAACATGGTTTCCGAAGCCTGTGCGACCCGGGCGCCGGTATACGTCTTCGATCCGGCAGGCGTATCCGGGCGGCCGGCGCGCTTCATCGGCTCGCTGCTGCGGCGCGGCCGCATCCGCGCGATGGACGCGGCACTGGCGCCCTTCGAGGTCCAGCCGCTGCGCGAAACCGCACGGGTCGCCGCGCAGGTGCGGGACCGGCTGGGCCTATGAATCGGCGCCGCGCTTCGGTCGCCATCCGCACCGCCAACGCCGGCACGGTCCCCCTCAGCCGGCGCTGTGCGCGGGCCCAGGCGGAACGCCCGACCATGAACCTCCGGCACTGCCGGCGAACACCGCGATCGCCGCATTGACCGCCAGGATGATCGCGATCCGGGTGGCCGCCGGCAGCAGCGACTGCGTCGGCACGCCGCCGCGCGCGGGATCGATGAACTGCGGCGGCAGCGACAAGTAGAGCACTGCTGCCTTCGGATTCGGCAGGTTGGCGAACAGGCCTATCGGGACAGGACGCGCGGGCCGCCGGCCGGCAGGCGGCGCTCAACGTGGAACGAAACCCAGCCCCTGCGCTTCAGCGGCGCGCATGACCAGCGCGCGCGCGGCCGCCAGCGTGGCGTCTTCGGCGACCAGCCGTGGACGCCGGTCCAGCGTGCACGCCAGCCCCAGGGCCGCGAACGTGCCGTGCGCCGCCTCCAGCGCATCGGCGTCGCCCGCCGGCAGCCGCCCCGCCTGCGCCATCGCTGCGATCAGCCCGCAGGTGTCGCGCGGCTGCAGCAGCGCGGGATGCGCGGCGGACTCGCGCAGCACCAGGTACTGCAGCAGGAACTCGAGGTCGACCAGCCCGCGCTCGCCCTGCTTGAGATCGAAGCGCGCGGCGTCGCTGCGGTCCAGTTCGGCGCGCATGCGCCGGCGCATCGCGATCACCTCGTCGCGCACCTTGCCGGCGTCGCGCGCGCCGGTCAGCGTCCGCCGGCGGACGCCTTCGAAGTCCTGCAGCAGCGACTGATCGCCGGCCACGCCGCGCGCGCGCACCAGCGCCTGGTGTTCCCAGGTCCAGGCGCGTTCGCGCTGGTAGTCGCGGTAGCTGGCGAGCGAAGACACCAGCAGGCCCTTGGCGCCGTCCGGACGCAGGCGCACATCGACCTCGTACAGCCGCCCGGCCGCGCTGGCGGCGCCCAGCAGCGCCACCAGCTTCTGCGCCAGGCGCGCGTACCAGCGGCTCGGCTCGAGCGGACGCGCGCCCTCCGAACTTTCCGCATCGGGCGCGTCGTACAGGAACACCAGGTCCAGGTCGGAGCCGAAGCCGAGTTCCTCGCCGCCCAGGCTGCCGTAGCCGATCACCGCGAAGCGGCCGCCGGGCACGCGCCCGTGCGCGGCGACCAGCTCGCGTTCGACCATCGCCAGCGCCACGCGCACCACCTCGTCGGCCAGCCACGCCAGCTGCCTGGCGCTGTCGCGCGCGGGCTGGCGCTGGTCCAGCGCGGCCAGCGCAATGCGGAAGCTGAGCGCCAGCCGCCGCTCGTTGAGCACCCGCAGGGCGACTTCCGGATCGGCCTCGGCCAGGGCCGCCGCGCACGCCGCGCGCATATGCGCGCGGTCCGGCAGCGGCCCGCCCACGCGCGCATCCAGCAGCTCGTCCAGCAGCAGGGGGAACGCGGCCAGCCGTTCGGCCAGCAGCGCGCTGCGCGCGAGCACGTCGACCAGCCGCGCCAGCGCGCTGGGCTGTTCGTCCAGCAGCGCCAGGTAGCTGGCCCGGCGCAGGACGGCCTGCA
Source organism: Pseudoxanthomonas sp. (assembly GCA_035296505.1). Taxonomy (GTDB): domain Bacteria; phylum Pseudomonadota; class Gammaproteobacteria; order Xanthomonadales; family Xanthomonadaceae; genus Pseudoxanthomonas_A. The sequence continues at coordinate 1,126 of DATHAV010000553.1, read as the reverse complement.
GCAGGGACAGCGCGCGCCTGAGCGCGGCGTCGGGCTGCGAAGAGCGCGAGGCGGCTTGCAGCAGCGCCGGCAGCACGCGGTCCAGGCGCGCGCGCGCGGCGCCGGACAGGCTCGCCACGCCCGAGGACTGGACGAACTCGCGCAGCGTCGCATCGACCTGGGCGGGCGCGGCGAATCCGGCCGAAGCCAGCGGCTCCGCGTCGCCCGCGCCGGGCAGCGCGCGCCAGTATCGGGCCATCGCGCCGTCTTGCGCAGTGCGAGGACGCGGCGCCAGCAGCTCGCTGAATTCGGCCAACACCTTGGCGCGCTGCGCGTCCAGCCCGACCAGCAGCGCCTCCCAGTGCGGCAGGCCCAGTCCGCGCGCCACGCGCAGCCGGTCCAGCGGATCTTCGGGCAGCGCATGGGTCTGCGCGTCGCGCAGCATCTGCAGGCGGTTTTCAAGCCGGCGCAGGTACAGGTAGGCCTCGATCAGCGCGCCGGCGTTGTCTTGCGGCATGTGCCCCGCCCGCGCCAGCGCCCGCAGCGCGGGCAGCAGCCGCTTCTCGCGCAGGCTCGGGTCGCGGCCGCCGTGCACCAGCTGCAGGGCCTGGGCCAGGAACTCGATCTCGCGAATGCCGCCCGGGCCGCGCTTGATGTCGCCGGCCAGCTCGCGGCGCGCCACCTCGGCGGCGATCGCGGCCTTCATGTCGCGCAGCCCGTCGAGCGCGGTGAAGTCGAGGTAGCGGCGATAGACGAACGGCCGCAGCGTGCGCAGCCACGCTTCCCCGGCGCCGATGTCGCCGGCGACCGGCCGCGCCTTGAGCCAGGCGTACCGCTCCCAGTCGCGGCCCTCGCGCTGGAAGTACTGGTCCATTCCGGCAAAGGACAGCGCCACCCGGCCGGCGTTGCCGAACGGACGCAGGCGCAGGTCGACGCGGTGGCAGAAGCCTTCGGAGGTCGGCTCGTCCAGCAGCCGGGCCAGCCGTTGCCCCAGCCGCGCGAAATACTCTTCCGCCGCCAGCGGGCGCGGCCCGTCCGACTGCCCGCCTTCGGGGTAGGCGTAGACCAGGTCGATATCGGAGGAAAAGTTCAGCTCGCCGCCGCCGAGCTTGCCCAGCCCGAACACCACCAGCCGCTGCGCCTCGCC
>DATHAV010000552.1:0-4855 GCA_035296505.1 Pseudoxanthomonas sp. | reverse complement strand
CCGGCAGCCGCCCCTCGAACAGGAACGGCACCACGCTGCGGATCGAATGCCCTTCCCACAGCACCGCGCGCCCGTGCAGCCGCTTGATTCGCGCCAGCTCGGCCCGCAGCGCGTCGTGGTACGGGCGCCAATAGCGTTCGACGCGCGCCGCCACCTCGCCCGCGTCCGGCGCCTGGCCATCGCGGTACACCGGCGCACCGCTGAACTGCACGTGCGGGCACAGGCTTGTGGTGTTCTGGCCCGGATACAGCGACGCGTCGTCCGGCGGGCGATTGAGATCGACTACGTAACGGGAGTACGCCGGCACCAGGATCGAAGCACCTAGTCCGCGTGCGAACGCATACAGCCGCGATACGTGCCAATCGGTGTCGGGCACCGCCCGCGCGCTGTCGAACAGCCGTTTCGCGACGTCGTCGGGCAGCGCGGTGCCGTCGTGCGGCAGGCTGATCAGGAGCGGCACGGTACCGGAATGAAGACGGAACGGTTCCATCGCGCGAGTCTAGCGGCTGCGGCAACCCGCGCATGCGCTCAACGCATCAGCACGATTTCCTCCGCCGCGGTGGGATGGATCGCCATCGCGTCCTCCAGATCGTGGCGGGTGATGCCGCGCCTGATGGCGACGGCGAACCCCTGCAGGATTTCGTCGCTGCCTTCGCCCAGCAGATGCAGGCCGACCACGCGCTCGTCGGCGCCTGCGCACACCAGCTTGAACAGGCTGCGCTGGGGCGAATCGGCCAGCGCATGCAGCATCGGCCGGAACTGGGTACGGAACACCTTGACCTCGTCTCCGTGGCGCGCGCGGGCGGCCGCCTCGGTCAGGCCCACCGTGCCCAGCGGGGGGTGGGCGAAGATCACCGTCGGTATGTCGCGATAATCGAGCCTGGAGTCCGGCCTGCCGCCGAACAGCCGATCCATCAGCCGGCGTGCGGCGGCGATCGCCACCGGCGTCAGCGCCGGCGCGGCGGTGACGTCGCCGATGGCGTGAACGCCGTCCATGCGGGTGTTCTGGTACTCGTCCACGACGACATGGCCGGCGGCGTCCACCGCCACCCCGGCGGTCTCCAGCCCCAGGTGGCCGCTGTTGGGCACGCGGCCCGTGGCCAGGATCAGGGCGTCGAACGCCTCGCCGAGTTCCCCGCCGGTGCGGCGCAGGCGGAAGCCGGAGCCCTCCCGCGCCTGGATCTCGGCCAGCTCGAAACCGAAGTGGCAGCGGACACCGTGGCGGCGGTAGTTCTCCTCCAGCGCATCGGTCAATTCGATCTCGAAGCTTTCCAGCAGCCGCGCGCCGCGCACGAACAGCTCCACCCGGCTGCCCAGCGCCTGCAGCACGCCGGCCAGCTCCACCGCCACATAGCCGCCGCCGACGATCGCCACCCGCGGCGGCGCCGCGCACAGGTTGAAGAAATCGTCCGAAACCATGGCCAGCTCCGCGCCCGGCACCTCAGGGCGGCGCGGGCGTCCGCCGGTGGCGATCAGGACATGGTCGGCGCTATGGCGGGCGCCGTCGTCGGCCAGCACAGTGCGCGCGTCCAGCAGCCGTGCGCGGCAGGGCAGATGCACCACGCCCGCCTGGTCCAGGCGTTTGCGGTAGCTGGCGTGGATGCCGGCGATGTAGCGCTGGCGATGAACGATGAATTCGGCCCAGTCCAGCGTCGGCGGCGGCAGGTCGAAGCCGACCCGCGACGCCAGTTCCGCGCGCTGCGACAGCTCCGCCGCCAGCCACATCGCCTTCTTCGGCACGCAGCCGGCGTTGACGCAGGTCCCGCCGAGCTCGTTGGGCTCGAACATGGCCACGCGCGCGCCGTGCGCGGCCGCGCGGAACGTCGCCGCCAGTCCGCCCGAGCCGCCGCCGATCACGATCAGGTCGTAGTCGTTCGTGGTCAAGAAAAACGCTCCATTCGGTACGGGGAAGGATCGATCGCGGGCGTCCGCCCGCTGATCAGGTCGGCCATCAGCTGTCCGCTGGCGGCGCTCATGCTGATGCCCAGCATGCCGTGGCCGGCGGCGATCCAGACGCGCGCGTGGCGCGGCGCGCGCCCGAGCACCGGCAGGTCGTCCCAGGTCATCGGCCGCCAGCCCCACCAGCGCTGCTCGACGCGTTCGCCGACGGGCTGGTTCAGGTATTCGGCCGCGCCGCGCTCCAGCGCGGCCAGGCGCACCGCGTTGAGGCTGTCGTCGTAGCCGGCGAACTCCATGGTGCTGCCCAGGCGAAAGCCGCTGTCCCAGGCGGTCACGCACACCGAGCGCTCCTTGAGCACCATCGCGCGCCTCGGCACCTGCGCAGGAAGCGAGTAGGTGATCGAATAGCCCTTGCCGGGCTGTATCGGCAGGCTCAGACGCAGCGAGCGCAGCAGCGCCGGGGACCACGCCCCGAGCGCCACCACCGCCTCGCATCCGACGCGCGCGCCGTTGGAGGTGTCCGCGGTTACCGCGCCGGCGGCTTCATTCAGCGACCCGACCCGGCACTGCTCCTCGATGACGCCGCCGCGTTGCCGCACCGCGCGCGCCAGCTCGGCCACGTAGCGGTCGGGCCGCAGGCGCGCATCGCCGGGAAACCGGATGGCGCCGGCCACGCCGGGCCTGAGCGCCGGATCCGCGCGCTCGTACGCGCCGCCGTCGATGATCTGGCTGTCGATCCCGAACTCGCGCAACGCCCGGCACTCGGCGGCATGGCGCTCGAAGCTGGACGGCTGCCGGAACACGTAGTCCAGCCCTTCCTCGGCGAATTCGCAGTCCAGGCAAAACCGCCGCACCCAGTCCGCCAGCCGCTCGCGCGAATCGTTCAGCAGCGCCGAGCGCGCCGCCGCGCTGCGCCGCCAGTCGCGCGGGTTGCAGCGGGCGGCGAAATGCGCCAGCCAGCGCCACAGCGCCGGATCCAGCCGTGGCTTGAGGTACAGCGGCGCGTCGGGAGTGAACATCCAGCGCAGACCCTGCGCGACCATCCCGGGCGCGGCCAGCGGCGGTGCATGGCTGGGGGTGATGGTCCCGCAGTTGCCGTGCGAGGCGCCGGCGCCGGCGCGGCCCGACTCGAGCACGCGCACCGAACGGCCGGCCTCGATCAACGCCAGCGCGGTGGCGAGGCCGATCGCGCCGCCGCCGATCACCAGGACGTCATCGCGTGGGGAAGTCACCGCGCCAGTGTAATCGCCGGGTGCCTATGCAGGCTTTGGAACGCGCATAGGCTGCGGCTCGAGGTAGGTCAGCGAGCGCCACAGCCACTCCATCGGCCCGAAGCGGAAGCGCGCTAGCCACCAGCGACTCGCGAGCACCTGCACCGCGAACAGCGCCAGCGCGAACGGCACCTGCCAGGCGCGCGGCAGCCGTTCGAAATAGCCCAGCCCGTAGCCGTAGAAGACCAGCGTGCAGACGATCGACTGGACCAGATAGTTGGTCAGCGCCATCCGACCTGCCGGGGCCACCCAGGCCAGCGCCCGGCCCGCGGCGGGCGACTGCATGCCGCGCACGATCCAGGCCAGGTAGCCCAGGCACATCGACGCGCTCGCCGCCATCGACAGGCCGAAAGCCACGGCAAAGGTCAGGTCGATATCGGTCTGGTCCAGGGTGGGCTGCAGCAGGAACGACGCCAGCATCAGCGCAAGGCCGAGCGGCAGCGCCGCCCAGCGCAGGCGCGCGTACAGCTTCGGGAACTCCGCCGGACGGACGATCGCCCCGCTCTTCACCAGCCACGAGCCCAACAGGAACATCGCCAGCAACATGGAACCCACGGTCATGAGGTTCAACACCGTGAAGCCGAAGTCTCTGAAGCGCTGCAGGGTCGCATCGAGGTAGCTGCCCGCCCCATACGCCTGCCGCTGCCCCTCCAGCATGTCCGACAGCATCTGGTTCTGGCCAGCCATCATCGCGTCCCATTGCGCCGCCAGCTCGGGGGTCGTCTGCATCAGGCTTCCCGCCAGGCCATACAACAGGATCAGCCCCAGCGGCGCGGCGAAGGCGACGCTCGCGACGACGATCAACCAGCGGCCCGGGACGTCGCGGAAGGCGAGCAACAGGAACGACACCAGCGCGTAGGTCACCAGGATGTCGCCGGACCAGACCAGCAGCGCATGCACCAGGCCGATGCCCAGCAGCACCAGCCCGCGGCGCCAGTACAGCCCGGCGAACGGCCGCCCCGCCACGCTCGCGCGCTGCGACATCACCGTAAATCCCATTCCGAACAGCAGCGAGAACAGGCACCAGAACTTGCCCTGCACCAATATGTAGATCACCGCATCGGCCGCGCGGTCGACGCCGCGCAGCGCCGGATCGAGCCCGTTCACCGCCGCATACGGCGGTCCGACGAACGCCTCGATGTTCATCAGCAGGATGCCCAGAAGCGCCACGCCGCGCACGACATCGAACAGCTGCAGGCGTTCGTCCGGACCCACTGGCGCAAGAATGGTGGAGGGCGTGGCCTGAGTCATGGGTGGGTTTGCTGACGGCGGAGCCGGATTGAAACACGGCGTCCCGTTGTCCCGATGTCTGTATGGTCCGGTGTGCAGCGGGCGCAGGCCCGGTCGCGCCGGGAACGGAATCCTGCAATCGAACCTCCGGGCAAACCCGCCGGCTGCCGTTGTCCGGACCTTCTTGGCCGCTTGCCCGAAGGCCGGGCGACGTCACGAAACAGGCCAGCGTCGTCCCAGCCGTGCCGAGCGACGGCCGCGGGGTTCGGCAAAATCAGTGCTGGTGCCCGCCCTCGCCGTGCACGTGCCCGTGCTGCAGTTCTTCGGCCGTCGCCTCGCGCACCTCCACGATCTCGACGTCGAAGTGCAGGTCCTTGCCCGCCATCGGGTGGTTGAGATCGACGTCGACCACGCTCATGCCGACCTTCTGGATGGTGACCGCGCGCGGGCCGAAG
>DATHAV010000551.1:0-7932 GCA_035296505.1 Pseudoxanthomonas sp. | reverse complement strand
TCCAGCTGCATCCGCGAACGCAGCTTCTTGTCCAGCGCGCCCATGGGTTCGTCCAGCAGCAACAGCTTCGGCCCCTTGGCCAGCGAACGCGCGAGCGCCACGCGCTGCTGCTGCCCGCCCGAAAGCTGGTGCGGCTTGCGCCGGGCCAGCTGGTCCAGTTGCACCAGCGACAGCATCTCGGTCACGCGGGTGGTGATCGCGTTCCTCGAAAGGCCGTCCTGCTTAAGGCCGAAAGCGATGTTCTGCTCCACGGTCATGTGCGGAAACAGTGCGTAGGACTGGAACATCATGTTGATCGGGCGCTCGTACGGCGGCAGGTCGTCCATCGCCTGGCCGTCCAGGACTATCCTGCCGGCGGTCGGTTTCTCGAAGCCGCCCAGGCAGCGCAGCAGCGTCGACTTGCCGCAGCCCGAGCCGCCGAGCAGGGCGAATATCTCGCCCTTGCGGATGTCCAGCCGGGTGTCGTCGACGGCCACGAAGCCGTCGAACTCCTTGCGCACGTCCACCAGGCTCAGGTAAGCGTCCGCGCCGCTTGGCGAAGACGCCGTTTCTCTGCCGCCTATCGAGTGTTCGCTGCCCATCGGGTCCCCGAGTCATTCTGGTCGACGCTGGCGATGATCGGCCTTCGCCGGCCCATCGAACGACAGGGACAGGCATCGCTGCCCGCGCCGTTATCCCGCCTTACCTGCCGGTCTTCAGTTCGGTCCAGATGCGGGTATACAGCTTGTCCACTTCCGGCGGAATGATGGCGAAGGTGAAGAGCCTGGCGGCGACCTCCGGCGGCGGATACACCGTGGGATCGCTGGTGATGCTCTCCTTCATCAGCGCCTCGGCCTTGGGCACGGCGTTGGCGTAGCTGATGTAGTTGGAGTTGTTGGCCATCACCTGCGGGTCCAGCAGATAGTTGATGAAGGCGTAGGCGCTCTCCACGTTCTTGGCGTCCTTGGGGATGGCCAGCATGTCGAACCACTGCGGCGCCCCTTCCCTGGGGATGGCATAGGCAATCTCGACGCCGTTCTCGGCTTCGGCCGCGCGGTCGCGCGCCTGGATGATGTCGCCGGACCAGCCCACCACCAGGCAGGTGTCGCCATTGGCCAGCGCGTCGATGTATTGCGAGGAGTGGAAGTTGGCGACGTAGGGACGGACGCTCTTGAGCAGCTCGGCCGCCTTGCCGATCACCGCCGGGTCGGTGCTGTTGGGATCTTCGCCCAGGTAATTGAGCGCGACCGGGATCATCTCCGAGGGCGTGTCCAGGAACGTCACGCCGCAGTCCTTGAGCCTGGCGATGTTCTCCGGCTTGAACACGATGTCCAGGCTGTTGGCGATCTCGGTGCTGCCGAAGGCCTCGGTCACCTTGCCGACGTTGTAGCCGATGCCGGTGGTGCCCCACATGTACGGAATGGCGTACCGGTTGCCGGGGTCCTGCGACTCCAGCCGCTTCATCAGTTCCGGGTCGAGGTTGGCGTAGTTGGGGATCTTGGACTTGTCCAGCGGCATGAACACGCCGGCCTGGATCTGGCGCCCGAGGAAGTTGGCCGTCGGCACCACCACGTCGTAGCCGCTGGCGCCGGCGAGCAGCTTGGTCTCCAGCACCTCGTTGCTGTCGAACACGTCGTAGGTGACGTCGATGCCCATCGCCTCCTCGAACTCGGGCACCGTGTCCTCGGCGATGTAATCGGACCAGTTGTAGACGTTGACGCTCTTCTCGACGCCGGCGGCCGGCTCGCCGCTTCCGCCGCCGCAGGCGGCGAGCGTGCAGGCGGCGATCATCAGACCCAGTATTCGCAGCTTCATCGCGTTCTCCATTTCGCCTCATGGGGCTTTGTTATATGGCATCGACGGCAACCGGCGGCGGAGTGTCCCGGTTCCCGTCCCTCTACCTGCCCAGGGCCGCGGCGGTCTCCTCCAGCGCCTTCCACGCCTTCTCGAACAGCTCGTCCACCTGCGCCCGGCCGATGATGAGCGGCGGCGAGAGCAGCATCGCGTCGTAGGTGGCGCGGAGGATCAGGCCATTGGCCAGCGCCCGGTCGCGGCACAGCGGCCCCACTGTACCGCGATCGTCGAAGAACGCGCGACGGGTCTTGTCGGGCACCAGCTCGAGCGCGCCGATCATGCCGACGATCCGCGACTGGCCGACCAGCCGGTGTTCGCCGAGCTCGTGCCAGCGCTGGGCCAGGTACGGCGCGATCTCCGTGCGCGCGGCATCGACGATGCCCTCCTCCTGCAGCAGGCGGATGTTCTCCAGCGCCACCGCCGCGCACACCGGATGCCCCGAATAGGTGCAGCCGTGGGCGAGTTCGCCGCCGGCCTCCTTGAGCACGCCGACGACCCGGTCGTTGAACATCGCCGCGCCCAGCGGGATGTAGCCCGAGGTGATGCCCTTGGCCAGGGTCATGACATCGGGCATGAAGCCGAAGTACTGCGAGCCGAACCACTCGCCGGTGCGCCCGAAGCCGCAGATGACCTCGTCGGCCACCAGCAGCACGTCGTACCGGCGGCAGATGCGCTCGATTTCGGGCCAGTAGGTCATCGGCGGGATGTACACGCCGATCGCGCCCATGATCGGCTCGCCGATGAAGGCGGCCACGCGCTCGGGGCCCAGCTCGAGGATCTTGTCCTCCAGCCGCCGCGCCGCCGCCAGGCCGTACTCCTCCGGCGACAGGTCGGCCCCGTCGGCGAACCAGAACGGCGGCTCGATGTGGTGGATGTCGGGAATCGGCAGCCCCCCCTGGCGGTGCATGCCGGCCATGCCGCCGAGGCTGGCCCCGGCCATGGTGGTGCCGTGGTAGCCGTTGTGGCGGCCGATGAAGATGTTCTTCCGCGGCCGGTCCTGCACCGCCCAGAAGTGCCGCACCAGCCGCAGGATGGTGTCGTTGGCCTCGGAGCCGGAGTTGGTGAAGAACGCGTGGTTCAAGTCCCCCGGCGTCAGCTGGGCCAGCTTGGCCGCCAGGCGGATGGTCGGCTCGGTGGTGCACTGGAAGAAACTGTTGTAGTACGCCAGCTCGGTCATCTGCCGGGCCGCCGCCTCCCCCAGCTCGCGCCGCCCGTAGCCCAGGTTCACGCACCATAATCCGGCGAACGCGTCCAGCAGCTTGTTGCCCTCCGCGTCCCAGACGTACGCGCCCTCGCCCCGCGTCAGGATCCGCGTGCCCTTCTTCGCCAGCGCCGCGTTGTCGTTGAACGGATGCAGGTGGTGGGCGGCGTCGAGCCGCTGCAGGGCGTGGAGGTCGAGTGGAGTCATTCCGAAGTCCTTAGATCTATTCGCGATAGTGTTGTCATTCGACCTGCATTCCAACCGCTGTTGCCTTGGCTCTCGCCTCTCGGGTCCCTTGAGGGCCGGCGGGCAGCGCGGGCAAACCCCGCAGGGGCGGCGCACATGGATGTGCGCCGTTTCCGGAAGGGGCAGGAGCCCCGTCCGGAAATTCCTGCGATGCCCGCGCACCCGGAGCGCGAAGCGCGGAGGGCGGACCGACGGGTGGCCTTTCTTTTGCTTACTTTTCTTTGGCCACACAAAGAAAAGTGAGTCGTGCGGCAGCACGAAAGCTCTGCTCCTATCTTTCTGGGAAGCGTGCACAGCGGAAGCAGCATCAAAGGCTTTCGGGTGGCGCCTCTACGGCCGCCTGCGGTGGCGGCTTGCTTTAGGGCTGACGGAATCAATCTTTTTCCTCTTTAGAGCACCTGCTTGCTGAGCACAGCAAAGGCAAAAGCTTTCGCGCTTTGCGCGAGTTCCTTTTATCTTGGCAAAAGGAACCAAAACCGTTTTTGCCCGACACTCGCCGATGCGACGAAGCCGCATCGATGCCCTGCGCTCCTCGCCGCAGGCGGCACGGCGCCCAAACTCGCTGCGCTCAAACAAGGGCGCCTCTGCGGCCGCCTGCGCCTGCGGTGCTCGGCTCGCTTTAGGGCAAACACAGTTAATAGCAACGGCAACAACAAGAACAAAACAGCAACAGCAACAGCAACAGCAACAGCGGCGACAGCGACAGCTTGATCAAGCCATGGCCGTGCCCGGCACAATCCGCTACACGTTCAACAGCAAGAACTCCCGTTCCCACGAGCTGATCACGCGGAAGAAGGTTTCGTACTCCTTGCGCTTGACCGAAACGTAGGCGCGCACGAAGCGTTCACCCAGCAGCGCCTGCAGGGGGGTGCAGGCTTCGAGTTTGTCCAGCGCTTCGCCCAGGGAGCGCGGCAGTTCGAACCCGTGCTCCTGGGCGCTGTTGGCCAGCGGGGCGGTGGGCGCCAGCTTTTCGCGCATGCCCAGCAGCCCGCAGGCCAGGGTCGCGGCCATGGCCAGGTAGGGGTTGGCGTCGGAACCGGCGAAGCGGCTCTCCACGCGCATGTTCTCCGGCGTGTCCATCGGCACGCGCAGGCCGCAGGTGCGGTTGTCGTAGCCCCACTGCACGTTGATCGGCGCGACCTGGCCCAGCGCCAAGCGGCGGTAGGAGTTGACGTTGGGCGCGAGGAACGCCATGGCCATCGGCACGTACTTCTGCTGCCCGGCCAGGTACTGGCCGAACACTTCACTGTGCGGGACTTCGCCCTTCCCGGTGAACACGTTGCGGCCGGTCTTGGCGTCGACCAGGCTCTGGTGGATGTGCATCGCGCTGCCCGGTTCGTTCTCCATCGGCTTGGCCAGGAATGTGGCGTAGATGCCGTGGCGCAGCGCCGCTTCGCGCATGGTGCGCTTGAACAGGAACACCTGGTCGGCGCGCGACAGCGCGTCGGCATGGGTGAAGTTCACCTCCAGCTGCGCGGCGCCCGATTCGTGGATCAACGTGTCCACGTCCAGCTCCATGGCATCGCAGTAGTCGTACATCAGGTCGAGGATCGGGTCGAATTCGTTGACCGCGTCGATCGAATACGACTGCCGCGCGGTCTCCGGGCGTCCCGAGCGTCCGGCCGGCGGCAGCAGCGGGAAGTCCGGATCGGTGTTCTTCTGCACCAGGAAGAATTCGACTTCCGGCGCCACCACCGGCTTCAGGCCGATTTCGGCATAGGCGTCCAGTACGCGCCTGAGCACGCTGCGCGGGGCGAGGTCGTGCGGCTGGCCGTCCTTGGTGTAGCAGTCGTGGATGACCTGCGCGGTCGGGTCGGTGGCCCACGGCACCATGCGCACGGTGTCCGGGTCCGGGCGCAGGAACATGTCCGAATCCGACGGCGAGGTCAGCTCGTAGTAGTCGTCCGGATAGTCGCCGGTGACCGTGGTGGCGAATATGCCCTCCGGCAGGCGGGTGCCGTAGTCGTGCGAGAACTTGTCCGCCGGGATGATCTTGCCGCGCGCGATGCCGGTGATGTCCGGCACCAGGCACTCGACCTCGGTGATGCGCTGCTCCTTGAGCCAGCGGCGCAGCGATCCCTCCGGCTTTTCCGACCCAGTCGCAGCGCCGGCGCGGCCGGCCCTGGCGGTCTTGGGCGGGCTCATGCCGTCTCCTCCGCCTGGCGCCGCCCGGCGCGCCTGCGGCAGGCGTCGCCAAAGGCCCCGAACAGGCCCAGGTGGAACGGACTTTCGGTCACCCTCCACTCCGGATGCCACTGCACTCCGACCAGGAATTCGGAGTCTTCGTGGCGGAACGCCTCGATCAGGCCGTCCGGCGCCACCGCCTCGACCTTCAGCCCGCGTCCCAGCCGCTCCACCCCCTGCCCGTGGAGCGAGTTCACCCGCACCGACGTGGTGCCGGCAATGCGCGCCAGCAGCCCTTCCGGACTCAAGGCCACGGGATGCGCGGGCGCATACTGGGTTTCGAGCGAATCGTCCGGTCGCTCGCGGTGGTCCATCAGCCCCGGCTGCCCGTGCACCTTCTGGTGCAGGGTGCCGCCAAAGGCCACGTTGAGCTCCTGGAAGCCGCGGCAGATCGCCAGCAGCGGGACGCCCATCTCCAGCGCCAGCGGCACCAGCGTCAGGGTTGTGGCGTCGCGCTGCGGGTCGTGGAGGTTGCCTTCGTAGCTGGGTTCGTCGGTGTAGTGGTGCGGCTCGATGTTGCTGGGCGAGCCGGTCAGCAGCACGCCGTCCAGCCGTTCGAGCACGGCGCGCAGCGGCAGGGTCGGCTGCAGGGTGGGCACCAGCAGCGGCATCGCCCCGGCGCCGTCGATCAGCGCGCGGGCGTACTTCTCGCCCACGGCCAGGAACGGGTGGGGACCGATCTGCTTGAGGTCGGTGGGCACGCCGATCAGCGGCAGGAGGGCCATCGGAAGGCTCGCGTGGGCGTGCCGGCACGTTAACCCGGGCGTTGGATTCCTACAACACATCGTCACCTCCGCTGCGTCCGCGTCTCCTGTAGCCGGACCACAATTGCCATAAAACTGCGGCAAAACCCGCTGCGCGCTCGAAACGTTGAGAATCTTTGACAGCGTTGTTGCCTGATAAGCTGCCGCACCGTCCCGCAAACGCCGGTCATGACCGCTGATTCCACCGCCCTGCCCGTCGCCCTGTCGGCTCTGCCCGCCGACGATGGAAAGCGCCTTGCGGCCATCGAAGGCTGCGAACTGGTCGACCTGCTGCTGCCCGACATGAACGGCCTGCTGCGGGGCAAGCGCGTGACCTTCGATGCGCTGGAGAAGGTCTACCGCGACGGCGTGTGCCTGCCGATGTCGCTGATCGCCACCGATATCGGCGGCAACACGGTCGAGGAGACCGGCCTCGGGTACGACATCGGCGACGAGGACCGGATCTGCCGCCCGGTCCCGGGCTCGCTGCGCGGGGTGCCGTGGTCGCCGCGGCCCATGGCGCAGCTGCTGCTGTCAATGGAAGACGCCGGCGGCGGCATGTTCGAGGCCAACCCGCGCGAAGCGCTGCGCCGGGTGCTGACCCGCTACGCGGCCCGCGGACTGAAGCCGGTGGTGGCGATCGAACTGGAGTTCTACCTGCTGGACCGGCTGCCCGACCCGCGCGGCCGGCCACGGACTTCGCTCAACCCCAGCACCGGCACCCGCAACGCCAGCACCCAGGTCTACTACATGGAAGACCTCAACGACTACCGCGGCTTCACCGACGCGGTGGCCGATGCCTGCCGGGCGCAGGCGATACCGGCCGACACCGCGGTGGCCGAGTACGCGCCCGGGCAGTTCGAGATCAACCTCAAGCACCGCGACGATGCACTGCTGGCCTGCGACGACGCCATCTACCTCAAGCGCGCGATCAAGGCGGTGGCCCAGCGGCAGAGCCTGCAGGCCAGCTTCATGGCCAAGCCGTTCGTGGAGCAGGCCGGCAGCGGGCTGCACGTCCATGTCAGCGTGCTCGACGCCGACGGCCGCAATGTCTTCGCCTCCACGCCCGAGGCGCCCGCCGACGCGCTGAGGCATGCGATCGGCGGCCTGCAGCGCAGCGCGCGCGACTGCCTGCTGCTGTTCGCCCCGCACGCCAACAGCTACCGGCGGTTCGTGCTCAACGCGTTCGTGCCGCTCAACGACCGCTGGGGCTTCAACAACCGCACGGTCGCCATGCGCGTGCCGCACAGCGATCCGGCCAACACACGCATCGAGCACCGCATCTCCGGCGCCGACGCCAACGCATACCTGGCGACCGCCGCGGTGCTGGCCGGCATGCTGCATGGGCTGGAGAACGGCTTGGACCCGGGGCCGCCGACCGTGGGCAACGCCTACGAACAGGGCGAGATCCGGCAGCCGTACTGGCGCCAGGCGATCGACGACTTCGCTGCCAGCGATTTCATCGCCGCGCAGTTCGGCGAGCGCTTCCGCCACATCTTCGGCGCGCAGAAGCGCAAGGAGATGCAGACCTTCTACACGCAGGTCACGGACCTGGAGTACGAGTGGTACCTGCGGTCGGTGTGAGGCGCTTTGCTTTCTCCCTCCGGGAGAAGTGCCCGAAGGGCGGATGAGGGCGTGGCATTTTTCGCTCGCAACAGCATTCGTTTTCAATGATGGGTTTCTCCCTCATCCGGCGCTTCGCGCCACCTTCTCCGGAGGGAGAAG
>DATHAV010000550.1:0-4172 GCA_035296505.1 Pseudoxanthomonas sp. | reverse complement strand
GCGCCAGCCGCGCCGCGCGAGCAGGGTCGCCAGCAGCGCGCCGGCCAGGCCGGCGCCGATGATGGTGATCGATCTGCGGGATGGCTGGTTCAAGAGGCGTGGTCGCTCAAGGTCAGGCGGTTCGGGAAGTGGATGCGGCGGCGGTATGCGTCACACGCCGCGCCAGGTTTCCACTTCCTCGACGAAGCGGTACACCTCCATGTAGCGGTTGTAGAGCGGGGCGGGCGAAATGCGGATCACGTCGGGCTCGCGCCAGTCGCCCAGCGTGCCCACCGAGGCCAGGTAGTCGAACAGCTCGCGTCCGCGTTGGCGCCCGCCGGCCACGCGCAGCGACAGCTGGCAGCCGCGCCGTGCCGGTTCGGCCGGAGTCACGATCTCCAGCGTCCCGGCCAGGCGCGCGCGGATCAACGCCTCCAGAAAGCCCGTCAGCTTCTCGGACTTGGCGCGCAGCGCGGCCATCCCGCCGGCCTTGTCGAACAGCTCCAGCGAGCCCAGCAGCGGGGCCATGGCCAGCACCGGCGGGTTGCTCAGCTGCCAGCCTTCGGCGCCGGGCGTGGGCACGAAGTCGCGGCCCATCTGGAAGCGGGTGTCGCGATCGTGCCCCCACCAGCCGGCCAAGCGCGGGCGATCGGTGCGGGCGTGGCGCTCGTGCACGAAACAGCCGGCCACCGCGCCGGGGCCGGCGTTGAGGTACTTGTAGTGGCACCACACCGCGAAATCGGCGCCGCTGTCGTGCAGCCGCAGCGGGACGTTGCCGACCGAATGCGCCAGGTCGAAGCCGACCACAGCCCCCTGCGCATGGCCCAGGCGCGCGATCTCGCCCAGGTCGAAGGCCTGGCCGGTGCGGTACTGCACGCCCGGCCACAGGACCAGCGCCAGGCGCGGCCCGTGTTCGGCGATGGCGCGTTCGATCGCGGCCGTCGACAGCGTCCCGTTCGCTTCGTCGGACTCCAGTTCGATCAGGTCGTACGTCGGATCGAAGCCGTGAAAACGCACCTGCGATTCCAGCGCGTAGCGGTCCGAAGGAAAAGACCCGGCCTCCATCAGGATCGCCGGGCGTTCCCTGGTCGGCCGGTAGAAGCTGGCCAGCATCAGGTGCAGGTTGACGGTGAGCGTGTTCATCGCCACCACCTCGCCCGGCTGCGCCCCGACGATGCGAGCCAGCGGCTCGCGGACCTGCTCGTGGTAGGTCAGCCACTGCGCATCGCCGGTGAAGTGGCCTTCCACCGCCTCGTGCGCCCACTTGTCCAGCACCCGCTGCACGTGCCCGCGCGCGTTGCGCGGCTGCAGGCCCAGCGAATTGCCACAGAAATAGATCTGGTCGTTGTTCTTGTGCTTGGGCACCAGGAACTCGTTGCGCAGCGGACGCAGCGGATCGGCGGCGTCCAGGGCGATGGCGTGGGTGCGGGATAACGCGTCGGTCATGAAGGAGAATCGATGTGGTGAGGGTGGGGCGCATCGCGCAACCGGCGCTGCCTGATCGCCCGGTGGAGAAGCTTATGCGAAGCGCGACGCCGGAAGGCCCAGCCATTCCAGCGCGGTGCCGTGGAACAGGCGCGCCTGTTCCGCCTCGTCCAGCCCCAGGGCGGCGATGGCGGCGCCCGGCGCCTGTTCGCCCAGCGGGAACGGGTAGTCCGTCCCCAGCATCACCCGCCCGGTGCCTACCGTATCGAGCAGGTATCGCAGCGCCCTGGGGTCGGCGACCCACGAATCGAAGTACAGCCGGCCCAGGTAGTCGCGCGGGTTGCGCGGGTTGTCGGTGGCGACCAGGTCCGGGCGCATGTTGAAGCCGTGCTCGATGCGGCCGATGGTGTAGGGGAAGCTGCCGCCGCCGTGGGCCAGGCAGATCTTCAGCGTCGGCAGGCGCTCCAGCACCCCGCCGAAGATCAGGCAGCAGGCGGCGCGCGACTGTTCGGCCGGCATCCCCACCAGCCACGGCAGCCAGTACTTGGGCATGCTGTCGCTGCCCATCATGTCCCAGGGATGCACCAGGATCGCCGCTTCCAGTTCGGCGGCCGCCTGGAAGAACGGGAACAGCTCGGGCGCATCGAGGTTGCACTCGCCCACGTGGCTGCCGATCTGCACGCCCTGCAGGCCGAGCTGGTCCATGCAGCGCTCCAGCTCCTGGACCGCCAGGCGGGGGGACTGCAGCGGCACCGTGCCGATGCCGGCGTAGTGGCGCGGGAACCGGCGGCAGGCTTCGGCCGTGTGGTCGTTGAGCGACTGGTGCAGGGCCAGGGCCTGGTCGGGCTTGGCCCAGTAGCTGAACATCACCGGCACCGTGCTGAGCACCTGCACCTGCACCCCGAAGCGCGCGTAGTCGTCGATGCGCACCTGCGGGTCCCAGGTCTTGGGCCAGATCTCGCGGAAGAACTTGCCGTCCTTGTAGATGCGCGCGCGCCCGTCCTCGCCGTGGTGGATCACCGGGAACCGGTCGTCGCCGTACTTGCGCGCCAGGTCCGGCCAGGTGCGCGGCAGGAAGTGGGCGTGGGTGTCGATCTTCAGCATCAGCGTGCGACGGACTGCGCGACCAGGGCGTACAACGGTATCCCCACCGCGAGGTTGAAGGGAAACGCGATGCCCAGCGCCGCGGCCAGGCAGCGGCCGACGTTGGCTTCGGGCAGCGAGGCCCGGATCGAGGCCGGCGCCGCGATGTAGGACGCGCTGGCGGCCATGGTGCCGAACACCGTGGCGCCGCCGACCCCAAGGCCGATGGCGCTGCCCAGCAGCGCCCCCAGCGTGCCGTGGAGCAGCGGAAGCGCGATCGCATAGGGCACCAGGCGGGCGGCCTCGGTGCGCAGGCCGCGCAGCTGGGTGGCGGCGACCATGCCCATGTCCAGCATGAACAGCATCAGCGTGCCCTGGAACAGCTGGAAGTACATCGCATCGACGCTGGCGATGCGCGCCTTGCCGGCCAGCGCGCCGATCGCCAGGCCGCCCAGCAGCAGCACCGCGGTCCTGCCGGTCAGCACTTCGCGCAGCTGCGACCAGTGCAGGCCGGTGCCCTTGCCGAGCATCAGCCCGAACAGGATCGCCGGGATCTCCATGGCCACCACCAGCGCCACCAGCAGGCCCTCGGCCGGCATGCCGGCGTGCTCCACGTACTGCTGCGCGGCGATGAAGGTGACCGCCGACACCGAGCCGAAGTGCGCGCACAGGGCGGCCGCCTGGACCCGGTCGTCGCGCAGCCACCAGCGCGCCGCCAGGTACGCGCTGCCGGCGCTGGCCAGCCCGACCACCACGGTCACCGCGACCAGCCCCAGCACCCGCACCCCGTCGCCGTCCTGCCCCAGCGCCACGCCGCCCTTGAGGCCTATCGCCAGCAGCAGGAAGATCGACAGGTAGCTCTGGATGGAGGCCGGGATTTCCAGGTCGCTGCGCAGCAGCCGGGCGATCAGCCCCAGGCTGAAGGCAAGCACCACCGGCGACAGCAGGTTCGCCGTGAGCAGGTCCCAGGACGACATCAGGTGTCGGGCATCGTGTAGCGCTGCGGCGCCGGGTGCACGGTGCCGCAGCGGCCGCAGGTGCGGCGCTCGATCGAGGAGTAGAAGCGGTCGAACACCGGCGGGAAATCCCGCTCGATGTCGCCCAGATGAAAGTACTCCTCATGGACCTTGTGGTTGCAGGCCGGGCAGAACCAGAGCAGGCCGTCGTCCTCGTGCGGCAGCCGGCGGCGTTCGATCACCAGGCCGATGGAGTCGGCCATGCGCTGCGGCGAATGCGGCACCCGCGGCGGCAGCAGGAACACCTGGCCGGCGCGGATCGGGATGTCGCGCGCCGAACCCGGGCCGCCGTCGGGGTTTTCCTGCACCCGCAGGACCATCTCGCCCTCGAGCTGGTGGAACCATTCGGCGCCTTCGTCCCAGTGGTAGTCGGTGCGCGCGTTGGGCCCGCCGACCACCATGACGATGAAGTCGCCGGCTTCGATCGCCTTGTTGCCCACCGGCGGCTTGAGCAGGTGGCGGTGCTCTTCGATCCAGGCCTGCAGGTCGAGCGGTGCGGACAGCATTCAGGCCTCCTTGGGGGCCGTGGCCACGCACTTGAGTTCGATGGCGATCGGCGTGGGCAGCGCGCTGATGCCGAGCGTGGTGCGGCAGGGCGCCTTGGCCGCATCGGGAAAATACTCGGCCCACACCGCGTTGTAGGCGGTGAAGTCGCCGGCCATGTCGGTC
>DATHAV010000549.1:0-2920 GCA_035296505.1 Pseudoxanthomonas sp. | reverse complement strand
CTCGCCCGATGCGCTGCTGGCCGGCGATGAGGTGCTGGCGGTGCTCGGCTTCGGCAACGCCCCGCACGCGCATCCTGACGCGCGCTACCTGCGCGTGCCGCTGCAGCCGCACGACCCGGGGTCCTCAGCGACCCTCCCGTTCGAAATCTGGCGCGCCAATGCACCGGTGCGCCGCGGCCGCGACGGCGACATCGCCTGGGCCACCGACGGGCAGCTGCTGTTCGGCGCGATCGACATCGACGAAAGCCGCCTAGGACTCGAGGCCGCCGCCGCGACCGGGTACGCGGCGCTGGTGGACTTCGTCGGCCGCAGCGAAACGCCGCAGCTGCTGCGGATCTGGAACTACCTGGATGCCATCACCCTGGGCGACGGCGACGCCGAACGCTACCGCGAGTTCTGCGTCGGCCGCGCGCGCGGCCTGGGCGATTTCGACACCTCGCGCCTGCCCGCGGCCACCGCCATCGGCCGCTGCGACGACGAGCGCGTGGTGCAGATCTACTGGCTGGCCGCGCGCGAGGCCGGCACGCCGGTGGAAAATCCGCGCCAGGTCAGCGCCTATCGTTATCCCCGGCAATACGGCCGGCAGGCGCCCAGCTTCGCCCGCGCCATGCTGCCGCCGCCGGGCGGGCGCATGCCGCTGCTGCTGTCGGGCACCGCCAGCGTGGTCGGCCACGCTTCGCAGCACGAGGGCGAGCTGCTGGCCCAGCTCCAGGAAACCTTCGCCAACTTCGACGCGCTGCTGCAGGCCGCCCGGATAAGCGCGCCTTCGCTGCCGTCCGAGTTCGGATCCGGCACACGGCTCAAGGTCTATGTCCGCGACCGCGCCGACCTGCCGCTGGTGGCCGACGCCCTGGACCAGCGCTTCGGCGACCGCGTCCCGCGTCTGCTGCTGCACGCCGCCATCTGCCGGCGCGAACTGAGCCTGGAGATCGACGGCGTCCACGGCTGAGCGGCCTTGCGGTGCGCTCGAGGTTTGGAAACGCTTTGGACCGGCGTCGAGCGAATGGAGCCGGATGGGCAGCGCCTTGCTGGCACCGTTGTGTAATGCCTGCCTACCGGAGGGAAAGATGGCGCAAGGCGCCGGATGGCATGACTTCCGCCTCTCGCTTCCTGCCTTGGAGCCCGAAGAGCCGAACGTTCCATACCAAGCGCAATTGCCATTGCGTTGAACTATGGCTGCGGCGCGACCCACTTTCCGGGCCGGTAATTCTCACGCCCTCATCCGCCCTTCGGGCACCTTCTCCCGGAGGGAGAAGGAAAGCTAGGTCGTACCGATGCCATGAGCGCACGTTGAGCGGACTCTATCCGGATGATCCGCCAGCTCCGCGGTCAAGGCTCGTCCTCACGCCATGGGAGCGAAGCGACTGACCTCAGCCTTCAGCCTTCCTGCACCAGCCGCAGCAGTTCCGCCCGCGGCAGCTTGCCCGTATCGCTGCGCGGCAGCGTGGGCACGCGCTTGAGCGGGCGCGGCAGGAACACCGGATCGATGCTGGCGCGAAGCGCCGACAGGATCGTCGCCTCGTCCAAGGTCGGCGCCACCACCAGCGCGGCCACGCGGCCGACGCCGCGGATGCTGCAGGCGTCGAGCTGCAGCATGACTCCGTCGGTGACGCCGGGAACCGCCAGCAGGCGCCGGGTGAGGTCGCCCAACGAAGCGCGCTTGCCGGCGATTTCCAGCAGGTCGGCCTGGCGCCCGCGCAGATGGAAACGGCCGTCGGCCTCCACTTCGACCAGGTCGGCCAGCGCCACCGGCGCCGGCAGATGGGCGGCATGGACCACGGTGCCGTCGGGCTTGGGCTGCAGGCTGACCCCGGGCAGCGGCGTCCACGCCTGCTCCACCGCGGTACGGCGGCGGGCGATGACGCAGGTTTCGGTCGAGCCGAACATCTCGCGCACTTCGCAGCCGAAGCGCGCCTCGGCCGCCGCGGCCAGCTCGGCCGACAGCGGTGCGGTGGCCGAGACGATGCCGCACAGCGGCGGCAGATCGATGCCGGACTCCACCAGCGCGCGCAGGTGCACCGGCGTGGTCGCCAGCAGCCGCGGCGCCGGGGCCTGGGCCAGCACCCGGGCCACGTCGCCGGGGAAGAACGGTCGCTCCGTGTGCACCGCCGCCGGTCCCAGCAGCGGCAGCAGGACCGACAGCTCCATCCCGTACATGTGCTGCGGCGGCACCGTGGCCACCACGTGCGGCAGGGCGTGGCCCCGCCACAGGTCCTCCAGCGCGGCGCGATTCTGTGCGTTGCTCGCGCGGAACGCCGCCAGCGTCTTGCGGTTGGGCTTCGGGCTGCCGGTGCTGCCCGAGGTGAAGCCGATCGCCACCACCGCCTGCTCGTCGATCATCGGCACCGGTCCGGACCGTTCGGGCAGCTGCGCCGGCAGCGGCCAGTAGCGCGGCGGCTCCGGCACCGCGGCGCCTTCGGGCCAGGCGGCGTCGCCCAGCGTGTAGCTGTCCGGATACTGCGCCAGCACGTCGGTCACCACCGCCGGCGCCCGCGAAGGCGGCAGCAGGGTGATCTGCCCGCGCAGCGCCACCGCGCAGAAGGCCACCAGGAAGCGGTAGCGGTCTTCGCACAGGTTGATCACGTAGCGCCCTTCCGGAAGCGCCGCGGCCACACCCCGCACCTGGGCGAAGAAGCCGTCGAGGCGCTGGCTTCCCGTGGCGTCCATCGACAGCACGCGCGCGGCTTCGCCCACGGCCAGCGGCTGCAGGCCGGAGAGTCCGGCAACGGGTTCGAGGACGACGGACATTGGACGGGTTCTCCTGGACGGCGCCGCTCGGCACCGCTTGCCGCAATGGCCTCAGGTCCATGGCGGAAGCGGCGATTGTGGAGGAAAGGCCGCCGCCAGGGAAAGCGGCCTTAGTTTGGGGCGGCAAAGGTTGGGCGCACTTCCATGTGCATGGCTTGTGGCCGTCCTTGCG